>NZ_JAMJWC010000002.1:600000-900000 GCF_023554555.1 Sphingobacterium sp. lm-10 | reverse complement strand
AGTCAATAAGCACATATTTTCCCCTAAAATCTTGCAGTGAAACCTCGCGACCCGCCGTATCCTTTTGCGAAAATGCAGGCGCGACACGGCCTATACCAGTTAATTTATCCGTATTGATACTGTATTCAATTTGTTTGATGGGGATATTATTTTTAGCCCTGGGAGACAACTGTGAGATAAGAGCATCCAATTCTTCAAAATTGCTTTGCCTGCGCAAACTGAAAAAAATGGGATAAACCACCAGAGGACTATTTTTATTATCTAAAACGAACGCTTTATCTCGCTCCTTCTGCGCTCTGTTTAAGCGATCAATTTCTGCCTGAAGAAGATTGATTTGCTCACTGTCACCTTGCTCTCTGGCAGTTCGCAATTCAGAATACAGTTGCTCAGCTTCTCCATCTTGAGGCCTGCTTTGAAACTTATTATAATATTCAGCCAACTTGCCTCCGGAAAATTTAGCGCCATGAAAACTGGCAGATCGACTATTTATCCTCAGTTTACCTCTTTCTAAAAAAAGAAAGGTTGTTTTGCCGCTTTCCTGAACATCCTTTCCGATTTGCAAAATATAAAATTGGCCTTCCCCTTCAGGAATGTGGATAGCGAACTTAAAACCATTTTCATCTTGCTTGGTCGAATCTCGAAACGAACTTCCAAAAGTAGAGAGATATAGTAACTCGTCTGCTGGTACACCTACTATCTTTCCCGTAATAAATACATTGGCATCTTGTGCATAACTAATCATGCAAATAGCCAAAAAAGCGAGTGTAATTGACATCTGTTTCATTTCCAATATATTTTAGATCTTTAAAAACTTCTCTATTTAATCCTAAAAATAGTGAGCGTTAACCTTACTGTTTTAGCATCCGCCAATACCGAGGGTCTTCGTAAAGTATCGTCGCCAGAATTTTCGATGGTATGTTTGGCCATAACTCTGTTGTCAAAATGGCGTATTACGCTATAAAAATAATAAATTTCATCTTATTAGATATATAATTTCTTTTCATTTATCAATCGGGTATTTTTGAAGATTATATTTTATCAAAAAAATGCTTAAAATTATTACATAGTGTTTTTTGACTTTTTGGAATTAAAGAAATTGCCTTAAAGATCAGTATTTGGAATCGCTCTATTCTAACCTTATCATGACGTTCTTGGAGTGATTTCATTTCTATATTTTTGCTCCAGTTCCAATAAATACTTTTTGCGCCATACGCCACCGCCATATCCAGTTAATCTGCCATCTGATCCAATTACTCTGTGACAGGGAATAAGGATGGCAATTCTATTCATCCCATTTGCATTGGCAACGGCTCTGACACTTTCAGGATTTTTTATAGACTCAGCCTGTGCTTTGTAAGATTTCGTGGATCCGTAAGATATAGCTCTTAAAGAAGTCCAAACCTTATTTTGGAATGCTGTTCCCGGCGTGTGCAATGGTACACTGAACTCGGTTCTCCTCCCTTCAAAATATTCATCCAATTCCATTTCTAACTGTTCAAAAAACGGATTATGCCCTTGAATAATGGTCGCATTAAGTAGTCGGGAGATTGATTTTAGTTCGGTTTCAAGCATTCTTCTATCCGTAAATTCCAATAAACAAAGACCTTGACTGGATGCGCAAGCAACCATCGTTCCTAGTGGGGTTTCGATTCTTTTGAGATCAATTACAGATTGTTGCTTTCCCTTAATGGGCGACACCCCAAAGATATTTTTAAATGATTCGCCAAAACCGCTCAACGATTCATATCCCATTTCGTAAGCAGTATTGGTAACACGATCACCATCCTGAATTCTCTTGAAAGCTGAATTGATTTTGAACATTCTTTGATAGGCTTGAAATGTAATTCCGTGATTTTTGAGAAACCATCGCCTTATTTTATTGGGATCAATACCTCTTTGTCTTATATCATAATCCTTAAACTTAAAAGCGGGATTGTCCCTTAACTCCTGAAGGATTTCTTGAATTTCCGATGGCGTTTCATGGAGCTTTTTTAACGGATCACATATTTTACAGGGTCTATACCCTTTTAAAACACACTCCTTTGTGGTCTCGAAAAATTCAACATTTTCAATTTTTGGCTTACGAGCTGTACAAGAAGGTCGACAAAATATACCAGTCGTTTTTACGGCGGTAAAAAATACGCCTTCGAACGAAGTGTCCTTTTCAACAATAGCTTTGTACATCAATATTTTAGTTAATTCCATAATGTTTTAAAAGATTGTGCTTCCAATATGGAGTTAGAAATAGACACTAACATATTATGACTATAACAATATACAAAATTTCCTATGCTGATTCGTTTAACACTATATGCAGAGAGTGTTTCAAAATCCGCAAGCTCTGGCATACACATTACATTTAATGGGAGATTTGTTTTCGCTACAATTTGTTTTATATCTTCCATAGCCGTAATACATGGCAAAAAAATGCCATCGATTGGCAGGCGCTGATATAGCTCTATTCTATTACAACTTTCCTCCAATGCGTTGGGTAGCTGCAATAGAAATGCATCACATCGTACATTGATAAAAACAGAGACTTTTTGTTTATTCAATTCTCTCAGCAGTATTTCAAGAAAATGAAAGAACTCGCTTTTATTTTTCAAATTCCTTTCACCTTTTTCCATGACGGAATCTTCAATATTAATTCCAACCACTCCAAGATTGCACAGTCGTTTTATGTTATCACAGACTTCTGCAGGTGTTTTTCCGTATCCGGATTCTATATCAACAGATAGTAGTAATGTGGTATTGCTTATGATCCTTTCAACCATAAACAGCAGATCCGAAAATGGCATTTGTTCACCATCTTCATAACCCAACGTATGCGCTATAGCAGCACTTGAGGTGCCGATGGCTTGGTATTTTAGTTGCTCGTAAACTTTCGCACTTTGTACATCCCATACATTCCCCATAATTAGCGGACTCATTTGATGGTGCAACGCCTTGAATTTTAAATAATTTGTCATTCCTTATTTTTTAACAAAACTATTTGTTGAATTGGCTCCCTACACCCGAAAAATTGACAAGTATTTTTTATTCTTTAATCAAATATCTCTACATTTTTCTAACCACACCTGAAGCGCCTGAATTAATTTTAGGTGGATCTCTCCTGTGATTATGTTGCATAATCATTTATTTTATTCTGACAAATACCTCTATTTAAAATAGTTAGTTGATTACCTTTACCTAAACATCAATCAGTATGAAAGTTTCCCTAAGAAATAAGCTTCCCAGTATCCATAGCATTTTTGCTGAACTAATGCTTTCGATAAAGCGCTTTCCTGCTGAATGCATCTATGCTTTGACTGGCTCATTTGCTGCATTGCAGTTAGTGAGGGATGAGGTGCTTAACTCTGGCAGCGAAATTTGGTGGATCCGTCTGTTGATGCTTGCTGCGATTGCATTTCCTTTAAACCTTTCCATTTCCTTGGTGCTTGCAAAAAAAGAGACGTATTCCTGGAAGCCGTTTTGGGCAGTTAAGCTGTGTGTCGCACTGAGCAGTTTGTTGTTCTTTTTTCTGTTAAATCCTGAGGTATATCCGCAAGATGTGGTGCATTTTTCACTACTTTTTATTGCCTCCATTTTGCTCGTGTCTTTTGCCGCCTATTTCAAGGATGGTGATACGATGGCATGGTGGCACTTCAATAAGGTATTAATCTTGCGCTTGCTTACTGGCGCGCTTTATAGCGTTGTACTAGGTGCAGGCCTGAGTGCTGCATTTGCTACAGTCAACGAGTTGTTGATTGAAATGGACTGGGTATATCTTCGATATATTTGGGTACTTATCTTCACGGTATTCTTTCCCCTGTATTTTCTGGCTGGTGTACCAAAACGGCTGGACGGATCGCTTCTAACCAGAGATTATCCGAAAGGACTAAAGTATTTCAGTCAATATGTGCTTATTCCCTTAGCATTTGTCTACTTAGTGATCCTATTGATATATGAACTAAAAATTCTAACACAGTGGCAATTGCCGAATGGTTTGGTCTCCGCATTGATATTGGGTTATGCAAGCATCGGAATTTTGAGTTTATTATTGACCTTTCCTATCAGAGATAATCAGGAAAATGCCTGGATTAGGTCTTATAGCAAGTATTTTTATGTTTTCTTGATCCCCCTTTTTATCTTGCTGATGTTGGCAATTTTGAAACGGGTCGACACCTATGGCATTACGTATCAGCGCTACTTTCTGATAGCGATCGCTGCCTGGTTACTGTTCCAGATTATTTATTTCCTTGCCTTTCAACGTACCACTATTAAAGCGATCCCCATATCTCTTTTTGCAGTTGTACTGCTTATCAATTATGGGCCACAAAGTGCCCTATCGGTGAGTCTAGCTTCTCAAAAAAGCATCTTGATGAACTTGTTTGAAAAAGAAGGATTGGTAAAAAATGGATTTTTACAACCGGTGGCCGAAGATAGTATAGATGCCGCTACAGCCATACGCATGGCCAGCTCGCTCAATTATATTTTATATAATTATCATCCTGAAGTGCTGCAATCCATTCTGACGATAGACATAGAACAACAACTGGATACGATAAAGAAAGATGGAAATCTAACCGCAAATAGCACGAATAATTACCGTAGTGCAAGAACGCAGATAACCAACAGGATACAGCAACATCTTCATCTAACTGAATTTTCTAATCGTTGGCAATTCAACGCACAATATGCGGAAGAGCTTAAGCTCAATTATTATTTCAAATCAACTTCCTCGGCCATAGATGTCGTAGGCTATAATTATGCGGTAGAGCTACAACCCTATGTTGACTCCACTGGAGTGGATACGCTCCCAAATATCACGTATTACCAAACTAGAACTGGTGCATATCAAGAGATAACACTTCATTTAGGAGAAAAGGATTTCAGATTCGCGATTAGCGACTTCATAAAACAGTGTTTGGAAAGCGAACAATATCTGAAAAAATATGAAGACAAGGTGTCTTCTCGAAGTTTGGAAAAACGACTGGTCATTCCTTTGTCCGCACTAAGGCTGACACAACAAGCAGACGGTATGGAAGTCACCTTACAAATTCAAGAAATATTTTTTGAATATAGTGCGTCAAAAGACGTAAAAATTAATTCCATGAAAGGCACTTATCTTATTAAGCTTTGATAAGATGCTGGAAAGTTAGGTATCAAGATTTGTAATCAATATCTCAAAAAAAGAAATTTGTAGCGTACTCATTCAACACCTGTTATTCTACTTGAGTCGCCATTGACTTTCCCCAAGCCTACAGCGAGCGATTTTGAATAAATAACAGCCGTAATTCCAAGTGCAATCTTGATAGCTGCTGTTATAACAAAATTGGTATCGTACTCATTAGTTGGCACATCACTTTGAACAAGCGTAATATGCTCCTTCAGCTTAATTGCAAAGTCTGGAAGTGTCCAAACAACCAAGATTAGTCCCATCAGTACCAAAGCAATTTCATAAATCAATTCTCTATCGACAGATAGCATACTCCTTTCTTCATAATCGCTCGGCTTGCACACAAACTTTACAATGGTCTTTGTTTTGAGTGTTAGAAACAAAGCAAATAAAACGACGAAAACGAGGTTGGCAATACTCAAAATTAAAAATGGAGTCTGTCCAAAAGATTCAAACATTTCTGGGTTTTGCTTCGCATGTATCAACAGAGCAGATGTTGCGAGTGCGGCAGTCAACAGGTCAATGCACGTAAATAATAAATACAGCCCAAGTACTTTAATTGCAATTTCATATATGTCAGATTTTTTCATAATTGTTGGTCTATTATGAGATAGTTGCCGTTGATAGCGTTTGAAGGTATAACGAACGTACTAGATTTGAACTATAAATTCTAGTCGGAGCGATATAATCCTACTAATGTTGGGACTAATGAATAATAAAGTACCGATTACACTTCTTTAGCAATCACTCTTCGTTTAGAAGTTTTATAATAGTGTTTAAAGCTTCTCTTGCCTCTCTCATCACAGGCAAAAGTGGCCATATGTGGGGCATCCCCTCTCCTATGTATACTTTGGTAATCACACGTTCTTTTTCTAATTCTTTTAAAAATAGTTTTTGATCGGGGTAACTAATATCGTTTTCTGCGGCAAACACGACTGTCTCAGGAAACTTTTCGAAGCTTCCGCTAATAGGTGATAGTAATGGATCACTTAGGTTTTGATGATCAGCACACATTAATTTGGCGCTAACCACCCCCCTTTTTGATAAAATAGGATCCTTATCCTCTATGGAATCAATATCTGGGTTCTTGAAAGAAGGATCTATTACAGGAGAGATCAAAAATAATTTTCCAGGCAAGTTCCTACTATTCTGAATCAATCGCTGTGTTAATGTAATCAATAGGGTTGCTCCGACAGAGTCTCCTATACAAAGGATGTTATCGGACCCAACCTTTTCCAATGCGGAATTGTAAACTTTGTCTATATTCCGTGATATTTCAGAGATTTTGTGCTCGGGTGCTTTGGGGTAATCGCACATCCAAATGGTATGCCCTGTCTGTCGGCTTATTTTTTCGATGGTGTCCCAATGGTGTTTTACAGGGCCATAAACAAAAGCGCCTCCGTGTATAAAAAGAAGTAATTTATTAGATTGCTTCTCAGAAAGTACTTCCGTGACGGTTGTATTTAATACGGTGAAGGTTTTGACATAACTCCTTCTTTTAAAGTACCTTTTTTTTGGAAAATGAATATCTTCATTCCGTAGCTTTTTGTAATCAATAGGGTCTATACTGAACGTTCTCTTAATCCCTTTTAATTTGATCACGAATAAGGTTAGATAATAACTTAGACTTTTCATCTGGAGCGTTACCTAAATTTTTAGCAACTGTTTATTAGTCCCATCCAAAACAGTAGTAAAGGTTATATTGGTGCAAAAGTTCATAGGTAAATAGTTAGATTTTAACGGTTCTTATTTGCCACGCTTTCGCTGCTTATCTCATCGCTAACAGTTCGTGACGCGAAACTAAAATACTAAAAATTTCTCTAATTCCCTTGCGCAGGAATAATTTGGATCTTCATGTATAGCCTACGCCTTACTATAAAAGAAACTAGAAACTCTATTCTACTTAGCTAGTATTGATTAGATTAAAGTGTCTAATCATTTTTTATGTGTTGACTTTACACGTTATACTAATCACACTAACAGCGGGACAGTAGCATCTATAAGCTACTAGGCATGAAGAAGGAAGCGCTGGCAATAGAACTGTAGAGTAGCCAAGTACCGGAATCGCGCTATTTTACCCTACAAGAACATTCATGATGCTCGCTAATGTATTTTATGGTTTCTATGCAGAGCTCTTTTAAAGCAGATAAATTGATGTCTGAAAGTTTTTTTACATAGATACAGGCTTTACTCATTTTGAATTTACCTAGGTCAGCTAAAACTAATTGACTTCTTTCTGTGTGAGAATAAACATATAATGTAAGTGCAGCCTTTCTCGGAGAAAACCCAAGCACAGGTGCATCTCCTTCGTGTCCACTGGCATATTTATAATGGTAATTTCCAAAACCAATAATGCTCGGCCCGAACATTATTGGTTCTACACCCGACCATTCTTGCAGTAGCTCCATCAGTTGAAAACTATCCGCCTTTTTCTGTTCGTTGTCCACGTATGAGTTTACAAAATCTGCTACGTTCTGCCCAGTGTGCGTTGTCTTTGCTTTTGCCATGAGTTAATTATTGTCTAAAATCCCTTTACACGCCTCCGCCCAACCGATGTTGGTGGCAAGCAAAATGCTACTGCGATTGTAGAAAACTTGCGCCAATCACTTTACATGATTTGTTAAAGCGCTTCCAAACTCTAAAATAGTGAAATTGGCCTTTCTATTGATCTTCCCATCCTTTTTAATTTCGCTATCATTCGTGAGAGTAAAATTGCTTTGTCACCTTTTATTTTATACGGGGTGATTTTTCGGTTGAAGTTTGTTTAATAATCATTGTCTTAACTCTGTGTGATTTCAAGTCGATTTCTTCAGTTATAACTTTTCCTCCTGGTGCAACTGAAGTTTATTTATCGTATGATAGTTGGTCGAGAATGCGCGCATTATGTACAAGTCGAGCCGAAAAAACCTTGGTTACCAGTCTTTAGATTGTGGTAATTTGTTAAGATCCCTTTTCATCAATTAAAACCATACAGTCAGATCGTTTAGATCAATTCTCTGTTCGAACATCTTCAAGAGTGCATTTCATTCTGATCTAAAATCAGGTATGACCTGCAGTTAAGATAGATAAGGCATTACATAAAGCGCTAAACTAGCCGATTTCAAAACTGTTATGACGATTCATATACTATTTTACCTTTTTTATAAAGACAGCTTAAGTTCACTTAGTAATTTCACCATTTTTGGATCACGGTGATCGAAAAATGAACTCTCATTCGTGTCGAGTGTAGCGATGGAATTCATATCATTATCGGTTAACTCAAAGTCGAAAATCTTAAAATTTTCAGCTATCCTTTCGCTATTTACTGATTTTGGAATAGCGACAATGTTTCTTTGCACCAACCAGCGAAGTACGATTTGTGCAATAGATTTTTCGTATTTAGCAGCAATATTCGACAATATTTGATCATGAAATAGATTATTCTTGCCTTCTGCGAATGGGCCCCAAGACTGTAATTGCACACCTTGTTCCTGCAAAAATTTCTGACTTTCGATTTGCTGATGGAAAGGATGCGTCTCGATCTGGTTGACAGCCGGAACGAAACCGCTGTTCACGATTAGGTCCATCAACCGGTCAGTAGAAAAGTTAGCTACTCCAATTGCTTTGATCTTCCCTTCATAGTAGAGTTCCTGCATAGCCATCCATGATCCAAATATATCCCCGTAAGGCTGATGAATCAGATACATATCCATATAATTAAGCTGCAAACGATTCAAGGATCTTTGAAATGCATCCTTGGTCTGGCGGTATCCAGTGTCTTGAACCCAAAGTTTTGAGGTAATAAATAATTCGTCACGATCGATACCACTTGCCTTTATTGCATTTCCTACAAATTCTTCATTCAGATAAGAGGCTGCGGTATCAATAAGACGATAACCTGTTTCTATGGCAGTCATAACTGCACGCTCGCACTCTATAGAATCTTGGATTTGGAATACGCCAAATCCAAGAATTGGCATTTTTACACCATTGTTTAATTCTATCGTTTTCATGTGATCTCCTTTTTTAAGTTTCTTATATACAAAGTTGAAGAATTTTGGAAAAGCACATTGTATACAAATCACTCTTTATCCTACCATTAATACTGATTGTTAAGCTTTTCGAATTAATTAACTTTTGAAATCTGCAGCAACGGCAGTCAACAGAAAAGATAAGCATGAAGAATCCGATAAACCATACTATAATAGTCTCAACGAGATCTATTCGATTATCGTTCTTAATCGTTTTTTGATGATAACTCTATAATCAAAGATTTAGACAGGTTTTAAGGATTATTTATCGGAGTGGCAGGTTGGCTTCAGATTCGCTAACCCCGGTTCTCATCAGCCACGCCCGAACACAAAAAAAGCCCTAACTTTCGTTAGAGCTTTTTTGTCGGGGTGGCAGGATTGCTTCAGCCCCGCAAACCACAAACACAAACCCTGAAGCTCCTAACGGATCGAACCCCGGTTCTCATCTGCCACGCCCGAACACAAAAAAGCCCTAACTTTCGTTAGAGCTTTTTTGTCGGGGTGGCAGGATTCGAACCTACGACCTCCACATCCCAAATGTGGCGCGATACCGGGCTACGCTACACCCCGAAAACGAATCTTTCTTCGTTTGTGTGGCACAAATATACGGCGATTTTTATTCTTGTCAATACCCCACACAAAAGAATCTACTAATTCATTGATTTAATGGTTATTATTTTTTTATCGCACCAAATTACCTCTATCGGAGCGACACTCGGCCGAACGTATTTGAAGAATAATTAACATCATTACAGATTTTCAAAATTAATTTCAAAATGTAAGAAATTGTCCGTAATATTGCATTCCGATTTTCACAAGACAAAATCG
The DNA here is from genome assembly GCF_023554555.1 of Sphingobacterium sp. lm-10. NCBI lineage: Bacteria > Pseudomonadati > Bacteroidota > Sphingobacteriia > Sphingobacteriales > Sphingobacteriaceae > Sphingobacterium > Sphingobacterium sp. lm-10. The sequence continues at coordinate 890,004 of NZ_JAMJWC010000002.1, read as the reverse complement.
TAATATAATTACTCGAAATCATGGATTTAGTAAAATTTGTAGAAGAACAAGCGGTAGCGAAAAATGACATCCCCGCTTTCAAAGCCGGAGATACCATTAGCGTTCATTATAAAATTCGCGAAGGAAATAAAGAGCGTGTACAGGTATATCAAGGTGTAGTTATTCAATTGAACAGCGAAGGTGCTAACGCAACTTTCACAGTACGTAAGATGTCTAACAGTATTGGTGTGGAGCGTATTTTCCCTATCAACTCACCTAATATCGACAAAATCGTTGTTAATAGCTACGGTAAAGTTCGTAGAGCGAAATTGTTCTACCTACGTGGACTTACTGGTAAAGCAGCTCGTATCAAATCGAGACGCGTATAATTTTAATTGTATCTTTTGCCTGTTTTAATTAACAGGTCTACAATATGCGAATATAATCAAAAGGCTGATTTCTACCGGAATCAGCCTTTTGATCATTACTTCTTACTCAGCTTCCGTCAGCTGAACGATTTGTCCGGTCTTTACAGATTCATCACAAGCCATAGCAATGCTTAAGCTATTGAAAGCATCTTGCATTTCTTTGCTCAAATCAAGGTTTTCTTGGATGGCACGAAGAAAGTATTGCTGTTCACGATTACAAAGCTCTTGATGATCTGGCTCGTCTTGTAGATCTATGTATTCATCTTGTCGCAAGAATTTATTCTCCGAATCAATAGCTGCATGATGCACGCGTAATGATTCTGTTTTGGTGTGCGCGTCTATAGAATGTGACTTACCAGTAGCAGAAGCTTCTTTTGCAACAATAGACACACTACCTTTAGGACCAAATACATCTTTTACAAAGAAGGCGGTTTCACTGATCATTGGCCCCCACCCTGCTTCATACCAACCTACACTGCCATCATCGAAACGGATCTGCAACTGACCGTAGTTATAATTATCTGGCGCGATATCCTCTGTCAACCTCGCCCCGATAGCAGACACTTGCAAAGGCTTAGCATCCGTCATCTGACACATCACATCGATATAATGCACACCACAGTCTACAATCGGACTAATGGTTTTCATCAGGTTACGATGTACATCCCACATATAACCTTGGCTTTGCTGATTTAAATTCATCCGCATCACCAACGGGCTACCCATGTTGCGCGCCTGCGCAATGAATTGTATCCACGAAGGGTGATAGCGCAAGATATAGCCAATAACGAGCTTCCTATCTGCTTTTATAGCAGCTTCCATCACACGTTGCGCGCCAGGGATGGTGTCTGCCATTGGCTTTTCCAGAAACACATGTGCGCCAGCTTCAAATGCAGCGATAGCAAAAGGTTCGTGTGTATCAGGATAGGTGGAGATGCAAACCGCATCAGGCCTTGTTTCAGACAGTGCCCAATAATAATCTCCGAACAGGGGGTACTCTGCCCCCAGACTCGCGTTCAGCGCTTCTTTACTCTGACCCTTGGATACTAATCCGACAATTTCAAAATCGCCCATATGATGGTAGGCATGCGCGTGGGAGGCTCCCATATTGCCACATCCGACCACCAATACTCTCAATTTAGACTTCATACTTTCTATTTATTCAAAAATTCGACCAATTGGACATAAAAAAAGCTACTTTGTTGGTGCTGGCCTCGCCATACTGCCTAACAAAGTAGCTCCGATATTTGTTTAGAAAACTAACCGCGGTTAGATATCTATTCGCGCATAGCGCGCGTTCTTCTCAATAAATTCACGTCTAGGCGCTACTTCATCACCCATTAGCATGGAGAAAACACGATCGCACTCCGCAGCATTATCGATGGTAACCTGACGCAATGTCCTTAGTTCTGGGTTCATCGTTGTCTCCCACAGCTGCTCTGCATTCATCTCACCAAGACCTTTATAGCGCTGTACATGTACACTATCTTCCCGGCCTCCGCCTTTGAGGCGCTGGATTGCGGCAAGACGTTGTTCTTCGTTCCACGCGTATTCGCCCTCTTTACCTTTCTTCACTAAATAAAGTGGTGGTGTAGCGATATAAATATATCCCTGCTCAACCAGTTCACGCATATACCGGAAATAGAAAGTCAAGATCAAGGTAGCAATGTGGCTACCATCGACATCCGCATCCGTCATGATGATAATTTTATGATAACGCAGTTTGGCGGTGTTTAATGCTTTCGGATCTTCTTCTGTGCCGATGCTCACCCCTAACGCGGTAAACATATTCTTGATTTCTTCGTTTTCGTAGATCTTATGCTCCATGGCTTTCTCTACGTTTAAGATTTTTCCACGAAGTGGCATGATCGCCTGAAATTTACGGTCGCGTCCTTGCTTTGCCGTACCACCCGCCGAGTCACCCTCGACAAAGAAGATCTCACAAAGTGCGGGATCGCTACTTGAACAATCTGCAAGTTTTCCAGGAAGGCCAGAACCACTCATCACCGTTTTCCGTTGCACCAATTCACGTGCTTTACGCGCTGCAGCGCGAGCCTGTGCCGCAATGACGACTTTCTGTACGATTGTTCTGGCTTCTTTAGGATTTTCCTCCAAGTAAGTGCTTAAAATTTCGCCGACGGCCATATCTACCGCACCCATCACTTCGGAGTTTCCTAATTTAGTTTTGGTCTGTCCCTCAAATTGAGGTTCCGCTACTTTCACCGAGATCACAGCTGATAAACCTTCTCGGAAGTCATCTCCTGTGATTTCTACTTTCAGGTTTTTTAACAGACCCGATTCATCTGCATATTTTTTCAAGGTACGGGTTAGTCCGCGACGAAATCCCGCTACATGCGAACCACCTTCTACCGTGTTGATATTGTTTACATAAGAATGTACATTTTCCGAAAAAGTATCATTGTATTGCAAAGCCAACTCTACCGGAATACCTTGTTTGATTCCTTCCACGTGAATTGGCTCTGGGATCAAGGGCTGGCGTGTACCATCCAGATACTTCACAAACTCGCTCAAACCGCCTTCAGAAAGAAACACATCCTGACGGAACGAACCATCCTCAACACTTTCACGCTCATCGACCAACGTCAATTCTATACCTTTATTTAAAAAAGATAATTCACGAAGCCTGTTCGCTAAGGTATCATAATTATAAACGGTGGTCATGGTGAAGATCTCGGGATCTGGCTGAAAGGTAACTATAGTACCTGTCTTATCACTCTCGCCAATCTCCTTTACCTCAAATTGTGGCTTACCCTGTTTATACTCCTGCACAAAGACTTTACCCTCGCGGTGTATTTCAGCGCGCAGATCTGTAGACAAGGCATTCACACAGGATACACCCACACCGTGCAATCCTCCAGACACTTTGTAGGTGTCTTTATCGAATTTACCACCGGCATGCAAAACCGTCATCACGAGCTCTAAAGCAGACCTGTTTTCTTTCTTATTGATACCTGTTGGGATACCCCGACCGTTGTCACGCACAGATACGGAATTGTTTTCATGAATAGTAACTAGAATATCAGTACAATATCCAGCTACCGCCTCATCGATAGAGTTGTCTACGACCTCATATACCAAGTGGTGCAAACCTTTAACCCCGGTATCGCCGATATACATGGATGGACGCTTACGTACTGCTTCCAACCCTTCCAGTACCTGGATATTATCCGCGGAATACGTAGATACATTTTTATTTTCTTCGCTCATGAAATATACTTAAAGACTTCTTGAAATTATCTATCAAAAATACGAAAAAACACCCGTATTGACAAGGTAAAAAAACGGCTTAAGAAGGGGTTTTCGGCATCAAAGTAACGGATAGATTAGTGTTTTATCATTTTTTATGTTAGGTTTGCTTGTTGAATTGAAAATTGAATTGAGCATGAACACATGGACAAAATTGGCAATGGCTATCGTCGCTGCCGCAGCACTTGCCTCTTGTAACCAAAAAGGTGATAACAAGACCTCCACTTCTACGAATGACTCTACCGCTGTCGCCAGCGCTACCGACGTAAAAGCAGAGAAGATTGTATACGTTAACTCTGATACTTTGGCTGAGAAATACGAATACTACAAAGAGATTAGAACAAAGTTAGAAGCTAAGGTCAAAAAAGCACAAACTGACTTGCAGTCCAAAGGACAGGCATTCCAGCGCGAAGTGGCTGATTATCAGCAAAAAATCAATACAATGAGCGCTTCAGAGCGTCAAGCTACCGAAGAGCGTTTGGCTCGTAAACAAGATGAGCTAGGAAGATTAGATCAGAATGCTTCTTCTTCTTTAGCGCAGGATGAGGCGACTGAATTTGGAAATGTCTACACTGCCATCACGGAATACTTGAAAAAACACGCTAGCGAGCACGGATATACCTTAGTATTGACCTACTCACAGAAAAACCCAAGCGTTCTTTATGCAGATTCAAAGTTAGACATCACTACACAAGTAGTAAATGGTCTAAATGCGGATTACAAGAAGAAAAATGCGGATCAGAAGAAATAAACGATTTTAATCGTTTTTGATAACAGAACCTGCAAGGCATGAGCCTTGCAGGTTTTTTTGTATACCTGCACAGAACTGCGTACCTTCCAAAAACATTAACCCGATGATACAACATGTTTTATCCAGTGAAGTGAATGGGTTTGATTGGTACGACATCACTCATCCCAGCTCTGGTGATTTTGACGAATTGACCAAACGTTATAATCTGCACGAATCTTCTGTACGAAACTGCTTAGAGGTAGGCCACCTACCCAAAATCGAGGTGTATCCTGATTATGAATTTTTGATACTTCGCTCTATTGCGGAAAAATATCCGGAGCACTCAGACATACTGGTCGAACTAACGGATAGAATTTCTATCTTCTATAGTGATAAATTCATCATCACGGTGCATAGAGCACAAATTGAGTGGCTAGATAAGATCAAACAGGCACCTGTTGATAACACGAAACTAAAGGGCACCAAAAATGTCATCAACCTATTGGTGTCGCAAGCTTTAAAAACGTTTGAACACGAGGTTATACATACCTTCTCTGACAAGATTGATCAATATGAGGAGTTTGTATTTCTACACAGCAGGCGCAAACCATTCATGAAGAAGCTGTATTACCTCAAAAGGCAGATCGATTTGATTCGAATCATCCTTACCTTGTATCAGGATTTGGTGGAATATTTTCACATTCCAGAACGTGTAAGCACCTACCATCGTAACCTGCACGATTTATACAAAAGAACAGATTCACTGTATCGCAACCTGGCAGAGAATACCTCTCAACTATTAGCTATGTATTTCAACATAGAATCGAACCATACCAATGAGATCATGCGAACGCTGACGATTATATCGGTCTTCTTTATGCCACTCACTTTCATCGTCGGTGTGTATGGAATGAATTTTGAAAGTATGCCTGAGCTGGACTGGAAATATGGGTATCCCGGAATTTTGCTTTTTATGCTTTTAGTATCGATGGCGATCTATATCTGGTTTAAAAAGAAACGCTGGCTATAGTGGTGGCGCTCTCTAAGCTACGAAAGCACACTAGAACATTTTTTTAGGCGTAGTAGCCACAAAGTCTTTTAAGTAAAAGGGCTCGAAATAGGCAATATCCTCAAAAGATTGGTTATTATATTTTTGCCACGCCAAAGGCATCATGTGAGCCGCAGAGTTTTGAAAACCTAATACGACTTCAATCTCGTTATGCTCGCCAAATAAAGCACCTAACTTATCTGCTCCTGTACCAAAAAGCACAACGAAATATCCTTTTTTCGTCCAATGGCTAAAAGAAGATTCATCAACGATTAAGGCCTTGGTTTCTTCCAGCTCCTTCAAGTGGGTATCAAATGCTGCCACGTAAACTTCCATGCGTCGCGCATCGATCATAGGACAAAGCACTAGGTTTTTCCCCAGTTCTGCATTGTCCGTCAAATAGCCTTGTGCCATAGCCAGCAAAGAATTTACTGATATCAAGGGAATATCTAAGGCATAACAAAGTCCTTTAGCCACAGAGACACCGATACGCAATCCAGTATAAGATCCCGGTCCTTTGCTAACAGCTACCGCAGAAATGGAATCAAACGTGATACCACAATCAGCTACTAACTCCTGGATAAAAACCGTCAATGCAGAAGCATGCATGTTTGGCTCACGCGCTTCTCTTAACCCCAACAGCTCTTGCCTATTACTCAGCGACACGGAGCAGGTTGATGTAGCGGTTTCAATACAAAGAATATAGTGTTGATCTGACATGCTAGAATAATTTATCGAACAGTTATGGCACAGGATCCGGTCCGTGCCCTCCCCAAGGATGACATCGTGCAATCCGTTTGGCAGCCAACCAACCGCCTTTAAAAGGGCCGTACTTTAAGATGGCTTCTTTACCATACTGTGAACAGGTTGGTGTGTATCTGCAATTGGCTCCCAGAAAAGGAGAGATGAAAATTTGATAAAAGCGAATGATGCCGATGAAGACGAACTGCAACGGAATCTTAATCAGATAGGTGCTGATCCAAGCGATCGCTCTCATGTTGGAGTTTTTTAAACACTGTAATCAACTTTTCTCGTAGAAGCGATACGGTAGCTTCTTCGGGCCTACCAATATACTGGAGAGCAAATGCCAGATACAAGTTGCGCTTTTCTACGAAAGGATACAACGTAGCACTTTTTTCCAATCGGTATGCTTCTCTCATCCGTCTTTTGATGCGATTTCTGGTAACAGCGAGTTTAAATCGCCGTTTGGAAACAGAGATAAGCACCTGAGCACTGCCCACATCTCGATCTTCGAAATGGCATACCACCCGAAACGGATATACAACAAAAGAAGAACCACTGTGAAACAGACTCTGAATAAGTCTGACGCTACACAATCGTTCTTCTTTCTTAAAAGTATTCATTTGCATCCGGAGAATCTATCAGTAAGATCACGAAGCACGGACACAAACCGGCTACAACAGCCCTTATCCTTTGTGACGGTACTCGTCAGATACAGTAAGGCGTTTTCTTCCTTTAGCTCTACGAGATGCCAATACTCTTTTGCCATTGGCTGTACTCATACGCTCTTTGAAACCATGTTTGTTTCTTCTTTTCCGCTGCGATGGCTGAAATGTTCTTTTCATGACGCTCTATATATGCTTAATTATTTCGATTTAAATCCTATGTTCCTCTAAAACAGGAATGCAAAAGTAAAGCTTAAATCGAAATAATACAAATTAATCCTTTACTTTTTTCCAATATAGATGGATAATCTTTGTTCCTGCAATCAATCCCCTACTTGTTTTTAAGGATATCACGGATCTCTGTAAGCAGCACTTCTTCCTTAGTAGGCACTGGCAAAGCGTTGTCTTCTTTGATCTCCTCTTTCTTTTTCAAAGAATTGAGACCTTTAATTACCATAAATATACAAAAGGCGATGATCATAAACTGGATCACCACATTCACGAAGTTACCGTATGTAATAGCCACCTGAGCTACACCTTCCGCTTCATTCGCCTCCCGAATGATGTAGCGTAACTGAGAAAAATCTACGCCACCAGTAATAAATCCGATCGGAGGCATGATAATATCATCAACAAGTGAGGTCACAATTTTACCGAAAGCGCCACCAATGACAACACCGACCGCCAAGTCGATGACGTTGCCACGTAATGCGAATTCTCTAAACTCTTTTAAAATCCCCATGATTAGAATGATTTAGATCAAAAAATAAATTATATCGATACAAAGTTGTATATATTTTTGACATTACAAAGCACTCTAGGAAAAAAATATGGGATGGCTATGTTTTTTTATCCTTAGCACGAGTATTTTATAAATAGCCGCTTATCTTATAAAGATTTCATTAAATTGCAGTGATTTACAGTTTGCTTGGATCTTACGCCAGATGAGAAATATATTGATTGCAGATGACCATAGTATCGTGAGGCTGGGCGCCTCCGTTATTATTTCAGGATTGATAAAAAATGCCCTCATATTGCAGGCAGAGACTTATGAAGAAGTCTATCAATACATAACCAAACAACCATTTGATTTACTCCTATTGGACATCAATATGCCTGGTGGTAATAATATTCGGGTAATTAAAGAGATTCTGCAAATACAGCCGGAACTCAAGATATTGGTATTCTCATCTTATGACGAGCACTTGTATGCGCTACGCTATATTCAGGAAGGAGCTTGTGGGTATCTGAATAAAAATACAGCGATGGATGACTTGAAGATCGCCATACAAAGCGTACAAGAGCGAGGTAAGTACATGTCTGATACAGTGCGAAACTTGTACATTCAGAAACTGATTTCTAACAAGACTGAAGTAGAAAAAATTAACCCACTTTTAAAGCTCTCTAATCGTGAAATGGACGTTGCCAAACACCTTATTGATGGCTTAGGCATTCTGGAAGTTTCCAATGTGTTGCAGCTCAGCTCTTCGACAGTCTCCACCTATAAAAGCAGAGTTTTCGAAAAGCTGAACGTCAACAATATCCCAGAACTCATTGAACTTTTTAAATTAAACGAAGAGTAACTACGCTAAATCTTTCATCTCTACTACGGCCACATTCTTGGCCGTTAATTGTTGTAAGGGTACATGTACAGGACGTACGTATCCTTCTTCACTCAGCGGCCATAACAACGGCGACAGATAATTCACACAAGATTTGATTCCTTGGTCGACAGCTGCCCCTATGCCGGTATCTTTGGAGTTTTTGGCTTCGTTCTCAATTTCATATACACCATCGTACCCTAGTTCCTTTAACGTAGTGGTAAATGCATTCCAATCCATGTGATCGCTCCCACCAAACCCAGGAAGCATCGCCTCGTAATGGTGTCTATCCCAATCATTTTTAGGAATAGAAACACCCGCTCGTTCAGCCAGTGATGCTTCTACCTGCTGCATGGGATACATGCCCCCCCACTGAATTCTTGCAGCGTTATGCAGGTTACGTGTGGTCTTAACATGTATGCGTTTCAGGCGAGAGATTTCCGTGTGCTGAATAACGGATACTGGATTTGTATTTTGCCATATATCGTGCGAAGGATCGTAGATCTCCCCATGTGCTGGGCTATCTATTAGCGCATACATTAATTTACGCGCAGCTAGTACGCCAGACAAATTATTGAACGTAGACGTATACCGCGCTGAGCGCCATCCTTCCATCGGGCAGTTTTCATAAGCGATAGTAACGCCTAAGTCTTCCGCATATTTCACGATAGGCGCAAATACGCGTTTGTACTCGTCCAGATTTCGCTGAAACCCGTCTTCCATACTACCCAATTCATGGTTATAACCAACGAATGTACCCACGATGATGTCATTAGCATCACCTCCTAACAAATGCGCAATACGGATTAAGCGCAACAGATGATTTTGATTCTTAATACGTTCACTGGCTTCTCCTCCGATCATATTATCAAATGCACCAAGCGACATCCTTAATTCGTTCTTATTGAAAAGTTCGATTAGCTTCGCTGCATCCTCCGCATCAAAAGATTGATAGGCTAAATGCGTCGCCGTATGATCTGTACGATCACTGTCCGTCCGGAATACACAGAGGTCTATACCCTGCACGCCCAGATCAACTGCTTTCTCGATCAACTGTTGTTGATTTAACGTATCATATGCCGAACTCATCAGCCAAATCGCATTTTCTTGTTTCATATATAGTTCAGTTGAATTTAGCAATTATAGCTAATCTCTATCCATAGATAGTAGTTTTAGGGCAGAAAAACAAAAAAGCCTGCTGGATAAAATTATCCAGCAGGCTTTTTTGTATCGGAAACACGATTACTCTCCGTACAAGTATTTGTACGATTCGAATAATTTATCGGCTTCTGCAAGCAATTCTTTCTGATTGGCTGTTTTCAATAGATTTTGATAACGTTGAATAGACGCCAGTCCGAAACGCATGTTTCTATATTCCAGATTAGGTTTGGTTTCGGCTACCGCCATATAATAATGTAGGTTTTCCCGCACATATTTTAGATTGCGTTTTACAATCTCATTAGCCTTTGTCGACTCTCCTACTTGATACATTACATCTACCAAGGGCACGTAACTCAATACTTCTCCCATTGAATAAACCCTGTTGGGCAGATTAGCATAGGCATTATTCACGATATCTTTTGCTTTCTGTTTTTCGCCCATAAGCATAAGATCTTGCGCAGTCTCTCCAAAAATACTACCCGCATACATACTGATATAGCGATAAGAATCTGGATCCAGATAAGATGAGTGGGCAATATTACCCCACGCATATTTATTCATGATATTGTCGTACACCTGCTCCGCATTGGACACAGGTCCTCCCATGTCTTCGGATTGGGATAAAGCAACCGGCATCAGGCGTAAGGCAAAGCCTTCCGAAACCAAGTAGCGATCCAGCCCGATGTAATTATCGCCCGGCGTGGTGGTCGTAAAGTAAATTGGACGCTCCCAATTGTTGTTTTCCAGAATAGAAAGGATAGAGAGTTCTGCACGACTCACGTATTCCATACTGTAATCCCATTGCATGGTGTCTACGATTGCATCTTGCCATTTCTTAGGCACGACATTATTGGCTAATACCGCATCCCGATCCACCTGTAGTTGCATCTTTTTGGTTGGCAACAGATTCACGTATTCTCCATTTTGCAATGGCACCATATTTTGGCGGTTATCGGAAAGCATGATGGCCAAAATATTTTGAATATCGATATATTCCGGAATTTGATGGTCTTGGTAATAAATAACGTCTCTTACGCCGTCTTTTACTTTATCAGGATCAATGTTGATCGGTAAGGCAGCTGCATCGTTGACTGGGTACATCATCTGCTTCATATACCAATCTGAACTCAACAAGCTTAAGTTAACCACCCGAATATCGGTACGGAAACCTTCTACCTCCTGCAGGTACCAAAGTGGATAGGTATCATTATCACCGTAGGTAAAGAGAATCGCATTAGGTGCACACGATTCTAAGTAATTTTTAGCCATGTCGCGCGCCAGGAATTTTTCTGAACGATCGTGATCATCCCAGTTTTGGCTCACCAATAGTACCGGTGCCCCTACTAAAGAAACACCAAGGGCAATATAGCCTGCTGTTTTCGGATTTATTTTTTTTGAAAGAAATTCCGCAATACCGATCACGCCAAAACCTATCCATATACAGAAGGCATAAAACGAGCCGGCATAGGCGTAATCCCGTTCCCGAGGTTGTAATGGCGACTGATTGAGGTAAAGTACAATAGCCAAGCCAGTAAAAAAGAACAATAAACCGACTACTCCCGCATCGCGTTGTTTGTATTTGAAATGCCAGATGGCTCCAATCAACCCTAGAATTAATGGCAAAAAGAAATAAGTATTACGTGCAGAGTTTTCTAGTTCGGAAGTAGGTAAGTCATACTGCCCTCCCAAACGCATATTATCAATGGGTTTGATTCCAGAGATCCAATTACCCTCGGTGTAGGAGGTCTGCCCTTGTATATCATTTTGGCGACCCACAAAATTCCACATAAAATAACGACTGTACATATGCCCGATCTGGTATCCAAAGAAAAACTTCAAATTATCCACCATCGTGGGTTGCTCATCTGGGCCTAGCCCCAAAAAGTCTCTGTAAGCATGCGCATGCCGATCCGAATAGATACGCGGAAACAGCGTTTCCCTATCGTAACTATATTTCGTCTTGGTGCGTGCCACAACATAGCGATCACCATCTCTACGATATACTTTACCGGCTTCGAATACGTCTATTGGCTTAGCATCAAAGTATTTTCCTTTCAGCAACGGCTCATCACCATATTGTTCCCGGTTCAGGTAGCTTAAAAAAGTAAACGCATTATCTGGATCACTGTTATTAAGCGATGGATTTGCTTTTGCCCGAATCACGATCATGGCAAATGAACTATATCCAAAAAGGATAAAACCTAAGGACACGAGGGCGATATTGAGTATTGGCTTAGCTGCTTTTACAGAATGCCAGATACCGTAGATCAATAAACTTATAACTAGTATAGCAAAAAACGCAGCACCAGTACCAAAGCCTAGGCCAAGGCTGTTTACAAAAAACAGGTCAAAGTAGGCGGCAAACTTAATGGAAAACTGGATAACTCCCCACAATACAAATGCAAGAATCAACACGCCGATCGACAAAGCTTTTACCACTCCCTTAGTGGTCACAAGTTGCGTTCTTCTAAAATAGATAACTAAAGCGATTGCAGGAATCACCAATAGGTTCAGTAAATGGACGGCGATGGAAAGTCCCATAATGTAAGCAATCAGGATCAACCAACGATCTGCGCCGGGTTCGTCTGCCACTGCTTCCCATTTGAGAATTGCCCAAAATACCACTGCTGTACATAAAGACGACATGGCGTATACTTCCGACTCCACAGCAGAAAACCAGAACGTATCCGAGAAGGTATAGGCCAATGCACCAACCGCTCCTGCTCCCATAATACGAACCATCGCTAATTTTGAAACTTCTTGATCCTGATACGAGCGAGTATATATTTTCTTGGCTAGCGCGGTAATACTCCAAAATAGAAAAAGGATGGTGAGTCCGCTACACACCGCTGATCCAAAATTCATCCAAAAAGCAATGCGCGTAACGTCACCCATGGCTAAATTCCCGAAGATATTCTGAATCATTAAAAATAATGGTGCTCCAGGTTGGTGTACAATCTGCATTTTGTAAGCAGATGCGATAAACTCGCCTGTGTCCCACCAGCTCGTCGTGCGCTCAGCAGTCAATACATAGGTAAGCGTCGCTATGGCTGCACATAACCAACCCAGCCAATTATTAATTTTACTATAGTTCATATCCTATGATGAGATTATTTTGCGTTTTCGCTTCGAAAATAAGGATTAGTCCTTTATAAAAGAATTTATATAGCATTTTTTAACGGTTTGGCGGCTGAGGAGCCCTGATCAATACGACGCGACTAGTATTCTAAAAATTTATTCATTTGGAAATCAAGGTAGATAGAAAAAATTAGAAGGAATAATTTTGGATAAATCAAAAAGCGCTTTATATTTGCATCGTCAAACAAAGGAACACATCCTTTAAAATGACTAGCTTGCCCGATAGTATAAGGGTAGTACGACAGTTTTTGGTACTGTTTGTCTTGGTTCGAATCCAGGTCGGGCAACAAAAAGTTGAGTTTGAAAAAACTCAACTTTTTGTTTTTTAAAACCAATTTATTCCCGCCATTTCCTACGAGTTTTATGTGACTATTAAAAAACATTTATCTAACTTTGACCCCCGACAACTTTCAAGTGCAAGACAGATAAAACATACTATACCATGCCTTTGCAATTCAATACCGTAAAATTATTCGCTGGTTCGGGATCGCTCGAACTTGCCGACAAAATTTCTAAAAGCTACGGTAAACCTCTCGGAGACGCAACCGTTTCCGAATTTTCCGATGGCGAGATACAGCCCTTTTACAACGAATCTGTACGTGGTAGCGACGTATTTATCGTCCAATCCACCAATCAGCCTAACGACAATCTGGTAGAACTTCTTCTTATGATTGATGCTGCTAAACGTGCTTCTGCTCATTACATCACGGCTGTAGTGCCTTATTTTGGGTACGCACGTCAAGATCGTAAAGACAAACCACGCGTTGCCATCGGCGCCAAGTTGATGGCCAATCTAGTCACGGCTGCTGGTGCACATCGTATTATGACGATGGATTTACACGCTGCACAGATTCAAGGCTTTTTTGACATCCCAGTAGATCACCTAGATGGTGCAATCATTTTCGTTCCCTACATTAAATCACTGAACTTACCGAACCTCACCATTGCCTCACCGGATATGGGTGGCTCTTACCGCGCCCGTACCTTTGCGAAATATTTCAATGCAGAGGTAATTATCTGTGATAAGCGACGCAAGCGCGCTAACGAGATCGAATCTATGTCGATCATCGGTGATGTAAAAGGGCAAGACGTGGTATTGATTGATGATATCTGCGATACGGCGGGCACATTATCAAAAGCTGCTGCACTCATTATGGAGAACGGTGCAAAATCTGTCCGTGCGGTATGTACTCACGCAGTACTATCTGGCAAGGCTTACGAAACCATCCAAAATTCAGCATTAGCTGAAATGATCGTAACCGACACCATCCAACTACACGAAGACAAAAAGCACTTGTGCGACAAGATCAAAGTGCTGTCTACTGACAAACTATTTGCTGGCGCTATCAGAAATGTAAACGAACACGGATCTATTTCCGGGTTGTTTGATATTTAAGCTTCGGCTACATACCCATTTTTAAAGCGGTGCAAAAGAATCTTTTGCACCGCTTTTTTATTTTGATGAGCGATGGATGCTTATAATCTACATGATTTACTGCGTTACTTTGCAGATTATAAAATAATTAGATATCTTTGCACCTCAAATTTTAACAAATTAAACATGAAATCAATTGCTATTAGCGGTTCTGTAAGACAGAACGTAGGGAAAAGAGATGCAAAAGAATTGCGTTACGAGGGAAATATCCCAGCAGTACTTTACGGAGGTAAAGAGCAAACGCACCTTTCTGTGTCCGCAGCTGATTTGAAATCGGCTCTTTATACGGCTGATGTTGTATTCATCGAATTAGACATCGAAGGCAAAAAAACAAGAGCGATCGTTCAAGACGCACAATTCCACCCTTTAACAGACCAAGTAAGACACGTAGACTTCTTGGAATTATCTGATGATAAAGAAGTAACGGTAAACATCCCGGTTACATTGACTGGAACTTCTCCAGGTGTAAAAATGGGTGGTAAATTAGTTCAGAAATTGCGTAACCTTCGCGTTAAAGCGTTGCCTAACAACCTTCCTCAGACTATTGAAGTTCCTATGGACGGTCTAGAAGTAGGTAAATCTTACCGCGTAAGACAAGTAGAATTGAAAGATGCGAAAGTATTGAACAATTCTGATGATACTATCGTATCTGTAATTATGTCTCGTGCATTGCGTCAAGCAGAGCAAGAAGCAGCTAAGGCAGCTATCAAAGGCGGAAAAAAATAAGTTTAGTTTATCCTAAACTTCAAAAGGCATCGATATTCGATGCCTTTTGTCTTTTTGCATATCTTAGTACAATCTGAGTTTATTTATAATTTTAACGCATGAACTATCTTATCGTCGGTCTCGGAAACATCGGACGGGAATACGCTGACACACGACATAATATTGGATTTATGGTAGCCGATGAGTTAGCCAATCAGGCCGGTACAACTTGGTCTACATTAAAGTACGCTTACTACACGGAATTCAGACAACGCGGACATAATGTGTATGTGATTAAGCCCACCACATTCATGAACCTCAGTGGCAAGGCCGTCAATTACTGGATGCATGCGTTGAAAATTCCTAAACAAAATATTCTGGTGATTGTGGATGACCTCGCTATCCCGTTCGGCTCGCTACGGATCAAACCAAAAGGCAGTGCTGCCGGACATAATGGTCTCAAATCCATTGAACAGCTATGTGGCGGACAGGATTACCCACGTTTGAAATTCGGCATTAGTGACAACTACCCTAAAGGTCGCCAAGTCGATTATGTACTAGGTCCGTTTGACAATGATGAGTCCAAAACCCTTCCTGCGCTGATCGAGCATAGCGTAAAGATGGTGCATAGCTTCGTCAATATTGGCATTGAGCTAACCATGACGAACCTCAATACGAAATAATAAAAACGTCCGCTGGAGTAGCGGACGTTTTTTATGACCTGTTATTTCTTATTCTTCACATATTTCTCTAACCACTGATCCATCTCCCACAGGGTGTGCATGATGGATTCTTTGGCACGATAACCGTGAAATTCTTTTGGCAGAAATACCAAACGCGTGGTACCGCCGTGTCCTTTGATCGCATTATAGAAACGCTCGGACTGGATGGGAAAGGTACCTGAATTTTCATCGTCCATCCCATGGATGAAAAGAATCGGCGTTTTGATCTTGTCTGCATAGCTAAATGGAGACATGACTTTATACACCTCCGGTGCTTGCCAATAGGTACGCTCCTCCGCCTGGAATCCAAACGGCGTGAACGTACGGTTGTACGCGCCACTGCGTGCCAAGCCCGCAGCGAAAAGATCGGTATGCGCGAGTAAATTTGCCGTCATAAAGGCACCATACGAGTGCCCGCCTACACCGACGCGCTTGCGGTCTACATAACCTGCTTCGGAAAGGTAGTTGATTGCCGCTTCGGCATTGGCTTGCAGTTGCGGCACAAAGGTATCATTTGGCTCCGCCGAACCTTCTCCTACGATTGGCATATCGGCATTATCTAAAATAGCGTAACCTCTATTTACCCAATAAATCGGTGAGCCCCAAGAAATACGGGTGAAACGGTAAGGCGAGCCTTTTACCTGCCCGGCTGCATCAGCAGTTTTGAATTCTCTTGGGTAAGCCCACATCAGCAATGGCAAGGGTCCGTCCGATTTTTGATACCCTTTTGGTAAATACAATGTACCAGTCAGGTTTAATCCGTCGTTACGCGGATACGAAAGCTGTTGCTTTTGTACCCCATCAAATGAAGGATAAGGATTGTTAAATTCCGTAATTGGGGTCATCTTACGCGACTTTAAAACCACGCGCTGATAATTGGGCACTTCGGTCTGCGATTCGCGGGAAATAATTAAAGTGCCATCATTCTTAAAAGAAACCGGACTCTCGTACCACTCGCCCTGCGAACGAAATAAGGTATCTTTCTGCCCACTGATTAAATTCCACTTTAATAAAAATGGGCGATCGCCTTCGGGCGATGCTCCCTCCGAAGTAGTGAACACAGTTGGTGTCTTCCCTTTATCGGTGAGGATTACCGAGCGGTGAAAATCATTGTCTGTGAGGACAAAACGACCTGGATCTGCATACGCATCTTCCGACGAACGCTCCTCAATGACTTTGACTTCCTCTCCGTTCTTACTGGAAATCAGCGTATTTTTTATCCGACGGTTGGCTCGCCAACGCTCTGATAGTACCGCATAATCGCTGTCAAACCAAGTGATGCCGCTGTACCGCAACGCGGTTTTAGCAAATTGTACAGGTGTTCCGCTAAAGGGTGCCGATAACTGCAGTACTTCGTCGCGGAAAGGCACTTCAGTACGACTGTTACCTTCATCCAGCGCATTCGCCCAATATACCGTTGCTGGCTGATCTGCCCTCCACGCAAAGTTCCGATAGCCCGGTACCGTGGAGTCAAAGCCCAGTGCTACACTTTCCGCTAATGGCGCGGTGTACAATGCTTTCACAACAGCACCTGATTGATCCAATATATCCACCTGATAGGGAAACGAGCCTACCGATACCAGGTACGAATAAGGTTTTTGTATTGTAGTAGCCATTAAGTACTTTCCGTCAGGGGATTTAGACACATTTCTATACACCGCAGGAGCGGCAATATCTTTCACGCGACCATCCAATTGTACTTCGGCCAATTGAGCATTAAGGTAATAATCAAATAGGCGAATATCAGCTTCATTACGCAACAAGTACTGGTACGTGCGCGACGGTGCAGCTTTTCCTAAGTTTTCTTGCACTACCGGGCCGGTAGGTGTGACATTGGCTGCAGGGGCGGCACCACGTTCTGGAATTCGAAGCACATAAAGTGATGCATTATCTTTCCAAAACATGCTGGCACCCATAATATCATTTACCAGAAAATCGCCAACGCGCTGTGCTTGATAGGTGCCTAAATCGACCACCCACACGCTAACACCATCCACCGCAGCATTTAAGAAAGCCAGCTTGGTTTCATCTGCATTAAACTGCAGATTGCTGATACGTGGATTGGCCGGGAGACCACTAATGTCGTGCTCCGTATTAGATTTCAAATCTTGCAGCTGTATTCCTGCGTAACTAAGACCTCCGATAGAAGTAGAATTACTGGGGTTTACTCGCAAACCTGCCAGTCCGATAATCGGCTGAGCAGCTTCTTCAATCGTGATGAAATCTGGCCGCTCCAGTAAAAGCATTTTATCACCTTTTCGATTAAATTGTACAGCTGGAGTATTTTTCGCTTCTAACAATTCGAGGATTTCGGCCGGAGGTTTTTGATAAGGGAGATTCTCTTGTGCCTGACTTTGGAATACGCCCGACACCAAAAGAAATAGGGGTATTAATGGAAATTTGTTCATAGTTACTTTGATCGTGTTAGTATCTGCAATTTATTAAAAAAATACCGGCTACGATCTTTGCAACTAGTTCTTTACAGAAGGCAATTGCAACACAGCAATTCGGTCACTTGGCTGATCCGCTGCACATCGTCTAGCCCGTGTAATTTATTATTCCAAAGCATTGAATTAGAAACTAATTTGCATGGAATTCTTTACATTCGTGTCGATGCATAAGAATTCCAACGCTACCTTGATTTTTATCTTCATCACTGTGGTGTTGGACTCTACCGGTTTAGGAATTATTATCCCAGTCATGCCAGCCTTGATTCGGGAGCTAATCCACGGTGATATTAGTCAAGCTTCGAGCTATGGTGGATGGTTAACGTTCTGTTACGCCTGTACGCAATTCCTATTTGCTGCTGTATTGGGCAATCTGAGTGATCGTTATGGTCGGCGACCGGTACTGCTCTTCTCTCTATTGGGCTTTGCGATCAACTACGTACTGATAGGCTTTGCGCCCAGCATATTTTGGCTATTTATGGGCCGTCTTGTTGCTGGTATCACAGGCGCTAGTCATACGGTAGCAGCCGCTTACATTGCCGATGTATCGCCTGCGGATAAGAAAGCGCAAAACTTTGGACTAATAGGTGCCGCCTTTGGACTGGGCTTTATTATCGGTCCGGTACTGGGAGGGATTCTCGGTCATTACGGTGCTCGGGTACCGTTCTTCGCGGCCGCCGGATTGACTTTTATCAATTTAGTATACGGCTATTTTGTCGTCCCTGAATCATTGAAACCCGAACTTCGCCGTCCTTTCTCCTGGAGAAATGCCAACCCAGTCGGTACCTTCAAACATATCGCGCGATACCCTCGAATCATTCCACTTAGCATCTGTATCTTTCTAATCAACGTCGCAGCACACGCCGTGCAAAGCACCTGGTCCTATTTCACCATGGAAAAATTTGCTTGGACAGAAAGAATGGTAGGCTACTCGTTAGGATTTATTGGAATCTTACTCACCATTATTCAGGCGGGCTTGCTGCGGGTGATCATTCCACGCGTAGGTATACCTGGTAGTATTTTCGGTGGCATCATCCTATACTGCATCTCTTTACCCCTATTTGGCTTAGCAAATGCTTCGTGGATGCTTTTTGCGATCTCGATTATTTATGTATTTGGGGGAATAAGCGGACCTGCTTTGCAGAGTGCCGTCTCCAATGAAGTACCCGACAATGAGCAAGGACAAATTCAAGGTGGTCTAGCCTGTATCATCAGCCTGACGGCTATTATTGGTCCGCCCGTAATGACTTCCTTATTCTCGCACTATACAAAGAAAAACGCGGAGATCTATCTACCGGAGGCGCCGTTTTACTTAGGCACTATTTTGGTGTTTATAGCAGCCTTGATTGCTTTACTCCACTTTCGAAAAAACCGGCAACAACTGCCCATCGATTAAGAGCCACTGATAGTAATGGTTTGGTTAATCCTTCTGAATCAGACACACAGCATAGGCCACCACCCCTTCTTCACGCCCGATGAAGCCTAATTTTTCATTGGTGGTCGCTTTGATAGAGATATCTTCTACCGGCAAACCACTGTACTGCGAAATCGCTTCCTTCATCTGTGGGATATAGGGTTTGATCTTGGGTGCTTCCAAGCACAACATCGCATCGATATTCTCAATACGCCAACCCCTCTCCTGAATAAGGCTTACGGATTTTTCTAGTAATACCAAACTGGAAATGCCCTTCCACTGATCGTCCGTATTCGGAAAATGATACCCGATATCTTCCAGATTAGCTGCTCCCAGCAAAGCGTCACAAATAGCATGAAGCAATACATCAGCATCGGAGTGGCCAAATGCACCCGCATGGTGATCCAATTGCACACCACCCACCCAAAAAGGATGTTGATCTTTCATCTGATGAACATCAAACCCAAATCCTACTCTTGTCTTCGCCATGTTATCTTATCTTTCGAACATCATCTCTAGGATGATCTTCCACTGGTAATCATTTTTTAATTGCCAAACCCGGATATAATTGAATTTGACTACCTTATCTTTTAATCCTACCGTCGCTGTGCCAGAGGTATACGCAAATTCACCACTATAGGCACGACCAACCTGTTCTGGTTCGGTATCGATTTCAATGCGTTCTTTGGTAAACATCGAAATCACATTTTTTCTACCAATGATTTCTGGCTGCCAAGGAAAATAATAACGAACATCGTCCGCCAGGAATTCTTCATATCCCGTACGTGTATCTGCTTTCAGAACGTGGGAAAAAAGTTTGTCGGTCTGAAAAACAACCTCTTCACGTTGATTCAAGCGCACCATGGAGCGGTGTTTCAAATAATCTTTATCGTCTGGTTCGAAGTATTCCAAATCAGCCGCTTTTTGCTTACCGTAATTCTCTACTTCAGCACGTACGTGTACCCGCCAATTACCTTTTTTATCCCGTCGCCAAATGGTTACATATTGTCCATAGCGCTTAATAGCGCCAGTACGTTGGTATTGTAATGGTCCAGAAGTGACACCCCAATCCATACTTCGCGATACTAACGCAAAATTTGGTTCCCAGCTCAATACATCTGGAAGATTTGGGCGATTGTTGAGATAATTGAGTGCATTCACAGATGAAGGCACAAAAAACGAGGATTCCTTATCTACTATCGACACTAATCCAGCATGCGGACTCTGCCTGTTGGATAGGTTTGCAGCGCTACGGTCTACCGAAATGAGACTACCTACCTTATTAGGCAATTGCCCGTATGCAATACCCGTAATCAACAGACTTATTAAGAACGCTGCTGCGTTTAAAAACTTCATATACTATTTAATTAACAGCTCCTTAATATCAAATTTTATTCCAAAGTGTGCCGTCTTTACTATCTTTCAATTGGATGCCCAGAGCGTTCAACTCATCACGAATACGATCCGATGTGGCAAAATCTTTGTTTGTTTTAGCCTCGTTACGGATCTTAATGATCAATTGCATCAAGCCATCTGCGCTACCATCTTCTGTACCCGACTGATCGTCTTTAAGTCCCAGTATGTCGAAGACAAATGCCTGGATATAGGACTTTAGTTTGCTATGATCCTCTTCCGAAATCGTCATTTTACCGTCGTACACAGAGTTGATGATGCGAACGACTTCAAACAGTTCAGCGATTAATACCGGGCTATTGAAATCATCATCCAGCGCGGCATAGCTGCGCTCCTGAAGTTCGTCCAAACTAGGAATCGTCGATTTTTTGCTGGGCGTAATCTTATCTAAAAGGTTTATTGCAGCCAATAGCCTTTTGAAACCTTTATCAGCGGCATCCAAGGCTTCATTAGAAAAGTCTAAGGTGCTCCGATAATGCGCTTGCAGCATAAAGAATCTTACCGCCATCGGAGAATAACCGCGTTGCAATAACGGATGATTTCCTGTAAACAGCTGACCTGGCAAAAACCCGTTACCAGCAGATTTGGACATCCGCGCGCCATTTACGGTGAGCATATTGGTATGCATCCAGTATTTGGATGGCGTGGTATGATTACAAGCCTGAGACTGAGCAATTTCATTGGTATGGTGTGTAGCCGCCAAATCCATACCGCCGCCATGAATATCAAACTGATCCCCTAAGTACTTGCGGCTCATCGCTGAACATTCTATATGCCAACCTGGAAATCCTACGCTCCATGGTGCAGGCCAACGCATGATGTGCTCTGGCTTGGCTTTGATCCACAGTGCAAAATCGAGCCGGTTACGTTTCTCATCTTGCCCTCCAAGCTCCCGCGTATTGTTCAACAGGTCATCCAGGTTACGATTCGTGAGAATGGTATAATTGTGCTCCTTGGTATAGCGATCTACATCAAAGTACACCGTACCATTTACCTCATATGCATAGCCATTGTCGATGATCTGCTGCACCATCTCAATTTGTTCCGAGATGTGGCCAGTAGCAGTAGGTTCGATGCTTGGCGGAAGTGTATTGAACAAGCGCAGCACGTCATGAAATCCTATGGTGTATTTCTGTACAATCTCCATCGGTTCCAATTGCTCGAGCTTAGCTTTCTTCGCAAACTTGTCATCGCCCTCATCATTATCGCCCTCTAAATGCCCAGCATCGGTGATGTTGCGTACATAACGCACTTTGTAACCTAAGTGACACAAGTACCGGAAGATCAAATCGAATGATACAAAAGTACGGCAATTGCCTAAATGCACATCACCATATACGGTAGGGCCACATACATACATCCCTACCAAATTCGGATGTATGGGCTCAAACTTTTCTTTCTTACGGGTAAGCGTATTATAGAGCGATAGATTATGCTGTAACATAAAGTGGGGATAGTCTTCGTTATTTTTGTCTAAAGAAAATCTGGATTGGTACACCAGAGAAATCAAAATTCTCACGCAGCTTGTTTTCTACAAAGCGTTTGTAAGGATCTTTGATGTATTGCGGTAAGTTACAGAAGAAAGCAAACATGGGCGATCTGCCTGGCAACTGTGTAATGTACTTAATCTTAATATATTTTCCTTTGGTTGCCGGAGGCGGATAATGCGAAATAATTTCCAACATCACTTCATTCAGCTTGGAAGTAGGAATTCTTCTGATCTTATTTTGGTATACTTCCATTGCAGTTTCCACTGTTTTGAAGATACGTTGCTTCTCTGTAACCGAAGTAAACAATACCGGCACATCACTAAAAGGAGCCAGCTTGTCTAAAATGCGTTGTTTGAATTCTACTGCGGTTTTGTGGTCTTTCTCAATGGTATCCCATTTATTGACCAAAATCATAACGCCTTTTTTATTCTTTTCCGCTAGGTGAAAAATATTGATATCTTGTGCCTCAATACCATCATTAGCATCCAACATCAAAATAACCACGTCGGAGTCTTCCAAGGCTTTGATGGTACGCATCACCGAGTAAAATTCAATATCTTCATTCACCTTAGATTTACGGCGTAATCCAGCGGTATCAATCATCAAAAACTCATGTCCAAACTGGTTGTAGTGAATTCTGATCGAATCGCGCGTAGTCCCCGCAATCGGTGTTACGATATTACGATCTACACCTAGTAAAGCATTTGTCAACGAAGATTTACCCACGTTGGGTCTACCGACAATCGTAAATTTTGGCAGTTCATCCTCTTCTACTTCTTCCTCTTCCGGAAAGTGAGAAACTACCGCATCCAACAGCTCGCCTGTACCTGATCCAGTAGCAGCAGATACGTTATAAATCTCGCCAAGCCCGAATGCATAGAACTCGGCTGAATCGTGATGCAATTTTGCGTGGTCCACTTTGTTGGCTACCACGTATACTGGTTTAGAACTTCTTCTTAACAAGTCAGCAATCTCATCATCCAGGTCGGTGATACCGGTCGTAACGTCCACCATGAAAATAATCACAGTAGCTTCTTCGATCGCGATATGCACCTGGTCGCGGATCGCTTCTTCAAAGATATCGTCCGAGCCGTGCACAAAGCCACCGGTATCAATGGCGGTAAATTTTTTACCGATCCATTCGGCGACTTCGTAATGCCGATCTCTCGTAACACCACTAAAATCATCCACAATCGCTTTCCGACTTTCCGTCAGACGATTAAACAGAGTAGATTTACCGACATTCGGCCTTCCAACGATTGCAACAATATTTGCCATACTATTTTATTTTGTTAGGGGATCGCTCTACACAATACCCACTAAAGATATACATATTTTTAAGGAGGGCAAAGTTACGGATAATTAACAGATTATCGGGTATACTATCCTACCCTACTCGCCAACCGCTTCGCTGTCCATCGGGTTTTGAGATAAGGATACACAAACACCGCCATCATAATTAAGACAGCGCCTGCATAAAAACCTATACTCATGGTCTCCTTCTGACCAAAAATTATTAATGCCAGCAAGATTCCATATACGGGCTCCAGATTGGTCGTTAAAGCAACCGTAAATGCCGACAGCTCCCGCATGACCGACACACCGAGCACATAGGCTATCGCTGTACATCCTACGCCAAGCAATATGAGGTAGAGTAGATCCGATTGACTGAGCCACATTTGAGCGTCAAAGCCTCCTGTAAACCCTAATAGGATGCTTACACCGATCACCGCACCAATCATTTCATAAAAAGTGATGATGGTGGGGTTGGTGATTTTCACCATCCGGGCATTGCAAATACCAAACACACTTGCGCTGAGAGCAGCGAGCAAGCCAAAGATAATTCCCCAGAAATACTGAAATTCGAACGTGAAAATCAGGTAAATTCCAAAAATAATCATCATCCCTACCAAGACATCCGAAAGTTCGATCCGCTTCCGATTGGCCAAAGGTTCGAGCACGGCAGTAAATAAGGTCACGGCCGAAAGGCTGACCAGGGTGACGGAAACCGTAGAGATTTTAATAGAATGGAAAAAAAATACCCAATGCAGGCCTACTACCAATCCAACCCCTAGAAACTGTAACATATGCGGAATAGATACGCGAAAGTTTTTCCGATAAACCATGAAATAAATCCATAACGCGATCGATGCGATTAATACACGATACCAAACCAAATGCAAGGCAGATACCGAGATTAACTCACCCAACACCCCTGTAAAACCCCAGATTAACACCGTAAGGTGTAGGATCAGCACATTGCGACTAGCGCCAGACTTAGCCATAAATTGAATAAAAAAGAAAAGATTATTTAGGAGCCTTGAACATTAGATAAATACTCAAGACGAGGAACAGCACGTTAGGAATAAGGACAGAGATCAGCGGATCTAGCCCTCCTTTTACGGAAAACATAGTAGAGAATCTTTCCAGAACGACGTAAATACAACTTAAACCAATACCTACCCCTAAGCTAACGCCAATACCGCCTCGCACCTTCTTGGACGAAAGAGATACGCCAATAAGGGTTAGAATAAACGCCGAAAACGGATTGATAAAACGCTTGTACTTTTCTAATAGCAGCTCATTCATCATCCCCGTACCTCGCGTCTCTTCCTTTTGGATACGTTCATTGAGGTCCGACTGGCTCATCGTTGTAAATACATTCTCGTAAATCTCAAAATCTTTAGGACGCATATCCAATGTGGTATCTCGTTGCTCTCCATCGACCATGCGTTCCCGAAGACCATCTATATAACGAACGGTATAATTGTGGATCGACCATTTGCTGGCAACAGAATCCCAGGTTATGCGGTCTGCCATCAACTTCTCGGTTAATATATCGCCATCGAATTTTTCTATCGTAAAATTATAGCCAACTCCGGTCTTGGTTTCGAAGGTTCCCATATACACATAGGTATTCGAATCCAATTGCATATGCGTGGACGTCGAGGTTGTGCTCACCTTATGCGGCTTTACATATACATTTTCGAAATCAACCTTTACTTTGTTAGTAAATGGAATGATGTAAAGGTTGGAAAGCAGTACGAGCGAACAGATAATCCCCGCGCAGATCATATACGGCCGAAGCAGCCGATAAAAACTCATCCCGCCACTCAAGATAGGTACGATCTCTGTC
This sequence comes from Sphingobacterium sp. lm-10, assembly GCF_023554555.1. Classification (NCBI taxonomy): domain Bacteria; kingdom Pseudomonadati; phylum Bacteroidota; class Sphingobacteriia; order Sphingobacteriales; family Sphingobacteriaceae; genus Sphingobacterium; species Sphingobacterium sp. lm-10. Next base: position 864,484 of record NZ_JAMJWC010000002.1, on the reverse strand, counting down.
TGATCGGCCATCTTCGAGGTAAAGAATATCACCGCGATGAAATTCAGCAACGGGGTTAGCATGTTAATGAAGAAGGGCACACTCCCTATTGCGTAGTACAGTGTAAAAACCTGTGCCATAGACGCACGGTTTTTATTAAAATCGTCGACCTTCTCAGAAAAATCAAAAATAACAATCACCAAACAGAAGATACATACCGTAAACACAAAAGTGGATAGGTATTTCCCAATGATATAGCGATCGATAATTTTCATCTGTATTTTACAACCGTTGGTCTAAAATCTTCACCATTTTCTCTTTCCAATCATAGAAGGTACCTTCTATGATTTTTTCGCGCGCTTGTGTCACTAACCATAAGTAGAAATGCAAGTTGTGTAGTGAAGCAATTTGCGCCCCCAGTATTTCCTGTGAACGAATCAAATGGCGTAAATAGGCTTTACTATGAATCTGATCTACTAATAAATCACTATTGGCTTCGATCGGACTAAAATCGTCTGCCCATTTCTTATTTTTGATATTAATAATACCCTCTTTGGTAAACAGCATACCATTACGGGCATTACGTGTCGGCATCACGCAGTCAAACATATCGATCCCTAAGGCAATATTTTCCAAAATATTGACGGGGGTACCTACACCCATTAAATACCTTGGTTTATGTTCTGGTAATATTTTGGTCACCACCTCCGTCATCGCATACATCTCATGCGCTGGCTCCCCGACGGATAAACCACCTATTGCATTGCCTTCTCTTTCAAACGAAGCAATCACCTCCGCCGATTTTTCGCGCAAGTCCTTATAAACGGATCCCTGTACAATGGGAAATAGTGTTTGATCATAGCCATACAATGGCGTGGTGGAGTCAAAGCGATCACAACAGCGTTTCAGCCAGCGGTGCGTCATATCCAATGAGCGGCGCGCGTAGTTGTAATCACAGGGATAAGGTGTACACTCATCGAATGCCATAATGATATCTGCACCAATAATTCGTTGCGTATCCATCACGTTCTCTGGTGTAAAAAGATGCTTAGATCCATCGATGTGAGAGCGAAAAGTAACTCCTTCCTCCTTGATCTTACGCACCTCCGTTAAAGAATATACCTGATAGCCACCGGAGTCGGTCAAAATTGGACCTTTCCAATTATTGAATTTATGCAACCCACCCGCTTTTTGCAACACGTCCAAACCCGGACGTAAGTACAAGTGATAGGTATTGCCTAAAATAATCTGAGCTTGTATATCGTTTACCAATTCGTGCATGTGCACGGCTTTTACCGTAGCAGCTGTGCCGACTGGCATAAATATAGGTGTCTGTATCGTACCGTGTGCGGTCTCCATCTCTCCGGCGCGTGCCTTGGAAAGTTTATCTTGTGCTTGAAGCGTAAATTTCATCTATTCCCTCTAAACGAGTGCAAAACTACGATTATTTTCGGCAGAAAACCGGGTTGCCACAGCAATCTTAAGAATTATTAACAGCGGGGAAAAATGAGCCCCTCGCATGTAACCGAAGCGTTAGCGCTTGCTTATGCTTTTTAATAAATCGTTATCGATAGTAATATAACCAGGATAGAAAATATTGCTTCCTCCGAGAGAGATAGATGGTTTAATTTTTAGTACTACAGCACCTTGACCTTCACGGGTAAGTAAATCAGACAGTAAACCTTCGATACCTCGATTTTCATCAACTACACCAAATAAGTTAGCGTTAAAAGTAAGTGGTACGACAGCGCTTTCTCCTTGGTTCAAGCGTATTACGCGATCAACGGTTCCTTCAAAGAATGGCTTTCCTTTGATTTCTATCAAATATTTAAAGGCATTAATGCCTGTCACATTGGTGGTTGGGTTACTGACCTTCATATTCACCACAGCCGCCAGAGGCAGATCTTTGCGCAAAATACCCATCGCCAAACCAGGCAATGCGTTCATGTTTAACGAAGTACCGTTACCTTGTAATAGGCCGTCTGCTGCACGACCCGCAATCGTAAGACCGGTCACAGATTCTACATCATAATTGTAGCTCTTTAGCATATCTACCTGCTTAGCAGGGTTCAAGGAGCCGCAGGCAGAAATTAGAACAGATATTGTTACCAATAATAATAGCAAGTTTTTATTTGTCATGAGTTGTGTGTTTTTGAAGCGATCTAATATAGCACTTTTTATGCTTAGACAAGGTTTCGGGCACTTGGTTTACCCGCACAATAGCTATTAAGCAAACTTTTCTTACGGATAGATGTCATCCGGCAGTAAATAGCATTATCTTTGCATCTTATGTTTTTTCCGACCGAAGCGATCTATACCTATTGGCCTTATGCCGCATTCCTATCTTTAGGGATATTTTTTAGTATTCAGGTATATTATATCCTTTTTGTATATGGTAAGCTTGCCAGGTACCGCTCACCGGAACCAACCGTCGGTGAAGAGATGCCGCCAGTCTCCATCATCATCAGCGCATATAACGAACAAGAAAATCTTAAAACATTCTTGCCACTTATTCTGCAACAAGATTATCCGGAGTTCGAGGTGGTTGTGGTGAATGACTGCTCGGACGACGAAACACCCTGGCTACTGCGCGATCTTGCCGCCCAGCATACGCACCTGAAGGTCATCGACATCGGCGAACACATTCGCCTCAAGCACACCAAAAAATTCACCTTAACCATTGGTATTAAAGCCGCGAAACACGCGCATCTCGTATTTACAGACGCAGACTGCGAACCCGCGTCTGATCAATGGTTGCGCGAGACAGTCGCTCCTTTTGCCGAAGGCAAAGAAATCATCTTGGGTTATTCTCCCTATTTCAAACATAGCGGTTTGCTAAATAAACTAATTCGATTTGAGACGACGCATACGGCCATGACTTACCTCTCTTATGCGCTAAAGGGTGATCCTTATATGGGTGTTGGGAGAAATTTGGCGTATACCAAAGCACTGTTTTACAAAGGCAAGGGTTTTAATGCGCACATGCACATCAAATCGGGAGATGACGATCTTTTCGTTAATCAGAATAGTAACTCGCTGAATACGGGAATTGCGATATCGCCTAATACCCATATGTATTCGGTGCCTAAGCTTACCTGGAAAAGCTATTACAAACAAAAGGCGCGACATGCAGGAGCGTCGGTCATGTACAAGACCCGGCACAAGTGGATGCTAGCCACACAGCTGCTGTCTGCCATACTCTTCTATGTTTCATTGGCATTGTCCATAGTTTTATTGCCCCAACTTTGGTACATACCTGTTGGACTGTACGTACTTCGTTTGATTGCGCAGTACAGTATATACAGCTACTCTTTTCGCAAACTTGCCGTGCCCGATTTGTTACTTTGGTTGCCCTTACTAGATCTACTCTTTTACTTTTTCATTTGCCTGAACGGCTTATTTAATAGAAACAGAAAACAAATATCCTGGAAATAATATGAATCCTTCCGTAGAAATTATCTTCACCTATTTTCCGCATCTAAGCGAATTACAAAAAAAGCAATTTGCTCAATTGGCAGAATTATATCCCTTCTGGAATGAACAGATTAATGTTATCTCCCGGAAAGATATGGATTCTCTTTATCTTAAACATGTACTGCACTCCTTGGGCATCGCTGCATACGTACGTGAGCTCGCTGCCGGTACCCGTATTTTAGATGTAGGCACTGGCGGTGGTTTTCCAGGTATCCCTTTAGCGATCTTGTTTCCTCAAGTACAGTTTCATCTGGTTGATTCTATCGGAAAGAAAATAAAAGTAGTACGCGAGGTAGCCGAAGCCTTAGGCTTGACGAATGTAGAGGCAGACCATATTCGTGCCGAACAACTAGATTATAAATACGACTTTGTGGTATCCAGAGCGGTTACGCGCCTGAAAGATTTCCTTCCTTGGGTACGGAATAAGATAGAAGCAAAAGATAAAAATGGTATTCCTAACGGAATATTGTATTTGAAGGGTGGTGATCTTCGTGAGGAAATTAAGGAGGCAAAAGTTACTTCCGATTTGATTTCTCTGACAGATTACTTCAAAGAAGAATTCTTTGAAACGAAATACGTGTTATACATTCCAATGTAAAAGGGCGATCCTACTTGGCTATCGCTTCGGCAACGCCAAGTAGGATCGAATATGCGCGGAAGAATCTTGGAAATTTTTCAAGCGCTTAAAGACATAGTCAAGCTGCTCATATTCTTCAGCCGCTGCCCACCATTCGAAATCAGGATGATAATAACGTCGAAAATCCTCCAATTGCTGCCCATCCAACTTGGTTAGCTTTTGCGTTAGCGGATACCAAGTTTGGTCAACCTTATCCAATTTAAAATCATCCTCCAACACCTTCTGAAAACGCCGCGCTTCCTTTCCGCTCTTGGCAAAATGATTATAAAGCTTGTTGATATTGAGTGCAATTCCCGGTGGAATTATACCGATAGCAGTGATAATATTCTTATTATCGCCATTGAAGTAAACGCTTCTGAATTCTCTTTTATTCCGTTCGTATTTTTCCTCCGGTGTGAGCACTGCGCGATTGATGTTTACCGCTTCAATACCGATGGTATCGCGATGTAAAGGAATGGTGTCTGAAGTTGGTTGTCCGCAAAACTTGTCGCTTGCCATAGTCCGTTTAGGGCTTGACAAAATAGCTAGGAAGCAAAGAAAAAACAGACTACGCAACATCGCAGTTTCGTTTAAAGAGCTTTTGGATTACGCTTCTTGTGCATTGATCTCCCGACCAATTAGCAGTACCTCTTCATCCATGCCAAATAGTGGCAAGCCCGTCTCCGGATGTAGTTTCAGCCAAGCAGTCTCTGTATCCCTTATTATTTGAACATACTCTTTGCCATCTTTAAATATCGTGTATGTATCTTTTTCGTCCGGAAATACGGAGTAATCGACTCCGTTAATCTCAATGTCGAAAGGTTCTGGTGTGTTCATCTCTATTCCTGTTGTTTTTGAATAATCAAAGATAAGATAAATCAAGCAGTCATCGCGTATCGAGAGATTACGACAAATATTTCTTTAAAAATAGTATATTTATCTCTATAATTAAACACATGAGTCTATTACACAAAATTGCTCTAGGTATGATCCCCGGAGTTGGTCCGCGTCTTGCTAAAAACCTCTTACAGCATATAGGCAGTGTAGAGGAAATTTTTAGCGCATCTGTGCAGGATTTGATCGGCGCAATTGGCATAGGTTCGGCAATAGCAAAAACGATCCGCGCGCAAGGCTTCATGCGCCAAGCAGAGCAAGAATGTATTTTTGTCGAACGACACCATATACAGCCGTTATGGATAGAAGACCGCAACTATCCACACCGTTTGCAAACCTGCGATGATGCACCACCACTCTTGTATTATAAGGGTAGCGCAGATCTAAACAACCAATACATCGTAAGTATTGTAGGCACACGAAATGCTACAGCTTATGGAAAAAGACTCTGTGAAGATCTAATTTGTGAATTATCCGATTTTAATCCACTCATTGTAAGCGGACTTGCCTATGGTATTGATGTCATAGCACACCGTGCTGCTATGCAAAACCAGCTTTCCACTCTTGGCGTAGTCGGGCACGGACTAGATCGTATTTACCCCTCGGTACATCGCGAGGTGGCAGCGGCAATGCTGGATCAGGGTGGTTTGCTGACTGAATTTCCCTCTGGAACCAAGCCTGACAGGCCTCATTTCCCGATGCGAAACCGTCTTATCGCCGGATTAGCCGATGTGACCATCGTAGTAGAAGCGGGCATAAAAGGCGGTGCATTGATCACTGCAGAAATGGCCAACAGTTATAACCGGGATGTTTGTGCCTTTCCAGGCTCCATCCATCAAACGTATTCGGAAGGATGTAATTATCTCATCAAAACAAATCGAGCTCACCTTATCCGGCAGGCCGATGATCTTCGTTACCTGATGAATTGGGAAAACGTAGGCAAGAAGAATATTACTCCTCAGCTTTCTATTCTTCCTCCTACGCTAAGTAAGGACGAACAGAAAGTATTTGTGTATTTGCAACAAAGGGAGCAAGCAACTGTAGATGATATTGCTATTCATCTGGACTGGCCGCAGAGCAAATTGGCTATCATACTGCTAGAAATGGAAATGAATGATGTGTTACTTTCTCTACCAGGAAAAGTATATCGCTGCCTCAGCAGATAATCTTCGGTAAAGAGTTGGTAATTTTCTAACTGTAAATCAACCTGCTAGCTCCAAAGCGCAATTTTTATTTCATTGCTATCATTTTTTTCCTACTTTTGCCGTGGGTAAGTCCTTTACGACCAGCTCCTGTTGACTCCCCCAGGTTGGGAACAAAGCAAGGGTAAATGGTTGAGCGGTGCGATAAAGGTAGCTTACCCATTTTTTATTTCCCTTTCTCTCGGCGCAAGCATAATAGCATAACAAGGCGCTTACTTCTCCAAACATTTTCTCACTTCTTATCAATCGTACTTTTTGACGCATACTACACGTAGAAAGTAATATTTTTCGTTTCTTTGTAGTTCGTTTAAAAAATTGCTATGAGTTGGTTTAAAAGAAGTACTGCAGGAATCGTTACTGCTACGGAAAATAAGAAAGAAGCGCCGGATGGCATGTGGAACAAATGTCCGAACTGCAAAAAAGCACTTCTAAATGTTGAGCAAGTAGAAAACAGCTACGTTTGTCAATACTGCGATTACCATATCCGGATAGGTTCAGCTGCATATTTCTCCATACTTTTTGACAATAATGACTTCCAGGAATTATTCGCCAACATGCAGGCTGGTGATCCCCTTAACTTTGTAGATAGCAAACCTTACAAAGATAGACTATTGGAAAGCCAGGCTAAGACAGGTCTAAAAGATGCTATCCGCTGCGGCCACGGAAAAATAGAAGGTCAAGACATTGTGGTGGCTTGTATGGATTTTAACTTTATTGGCGGTTCTATGGGCTCTGTTGTAGGAGAAAAGATCGCGCGTTCGATTGATTACTGTTTAGAACACAAGATTCCATTTATGTTGATTTCAAAATCTGGCGGAGCTCGAATGATGGAAGCAGCTTTCTCACTCATGCAAATGGCCAAAACTTCTGCCAAACTAGCCTTATTGAGTAAAGCAAAATTACCCTATATCTGTTTGCTAACAGATCCAACTACGGGTGGTGTGACTGCATCGTATGCCATGCTAGGTGATATCAATATCGCAGAGCCTGGTGCATTGATTGGCTTTGCTGGCCCGCGAGTAATTAAAGAAACTATTAAAAAAGATTTGCCGAAAGGCTTCCAAACTTCCGAATTCGTATTGGAGCATGGCTTCTTGGATTTTATTGTCGATCGTAGACAGCTGAAAACCAAATTGGCTACCTTCTTACGCCACGTGAACTAAGGATACTTTCTCTCTGATATAAGACAGGGGCGCTTTATGAAGTGCCCTTTTCTATGTGCTATTCAGCGCCTATTTCCCCACTTGAATATATAGACAACTTTCATTAAGTTTGTTATTGATAGAAACACCGGCCATGCCATACAAAGAGCGCGAAATAAATAAGTTGTATTACACGATGGGCGAAGTGACCAGCATGTTTGCCGTCAATGCTTCCCAAATTCGTTTTTATGAGCGGGAGTTTGATATCATTCAACCCAAGAAAAACAAAAAAGGCAATCGCCTTTTCACGCAGGAAGATATCTCCAACCTAAAGATTATCTTCAATCTGGTGAAAAACAAAGGATACACCTTGCAGGGAGCTCGTGAGTTTTTGCGTCAGAATAAAAATGAAGCCCGTGAAAATCAGCGCGTCGTCGAGTCGCTCGAAAAACTAAAGAGTTTCTTATTGGAAGTTCGAGATAGTTTATAGGCAGTTTTTTAGCGACCGTTTAGTTCAATCACCTCCATATTCTCCACACGATCTCCGGTAATATCGAAACGCATCAGGGTGCGCACTTTATGCCAGCCTTGTCTGCCTGCCGCACCTGGGTTGAGGTGCAACAATTGTAATCGGGGGTCATACTGGACTTTCAGAATATGAGAATGTCCGCTGATAAATAATTTTGGAGGGTTCCGTTGTATAGCTGCTTTTACCGCCGGTGCATATCTGCCGGGGTATCCACCGATATGTGTCATCCACACATCCACTTCTTCGCAAGTAAAACGCAGATGCTCTGGATACGTTTGGCGAATATCCTGTCCATCGATATTACCATAAACACCCCGAAAAGGCTTGAATGCAGCAAGCTGCTCTGCGACTTTGCTTTCACCAAAATCTCCCGCATGCCATATTTCATCGCATGTTGCGAAATGATGAAAAACCGCATCATCTAAATAACTATGGGTATCCGAAAGCAAGCCAATTTTCATAACCCTAAAGATACGTCTTAGAAAGCGAGAAAGAAAGGTTGTAGCAGTTTTCGATAAGCGGCACTATATACTCCTTTGGATTCGTAGATTACAAAATTCAAACGCTGTGTCTGAACTTCCTCTTTCTGTAAGCTCAAGCGGATGATGCAACGGATGCAAGGTGAGTCAGCAAAGGAAGAAACGGCAATAGTTCTTTGCAAAAAGAATCCCAGTTCATATGCTTTGGCGATCACAGCATCGGATAATTCGGGAGGGAGAATCATTTCCATAGCGCCTGTAGAAGACAAATGGGCTTGTGCATAACGTAACAAATCTTCAAAGAAAGCCATATCAGTATGCCGTGCCTGTTTTTTGCGAACATCCGAATTGTGAAGTGTATTGATGTAAAAAGGCGGATTACTCACAATCATATCAATCGGATTCGCGGGCTCAAACTCCTGAAAAGTACCATGCCATACCTGCACTCTATCCGAGAAAGGAGATTGCGCCGCATTCTTTGTAGCGGCAACAGCGGACGATTCATCAATCTCCAGACCTATCACCTGCGCATGAGCAAACCGTTGCGCAAGCATTAATGCAATAACACCTGTACCTGTACCAATATCTAGCACCGTATTCGCATCTTCGGCATCTGTAATAGCACCAAGCAACACCCCGTCCGTATTGATGCGCATAGCGCAGCCCGTCTGATCTACCGAAAACGCTTTAAAGCGAAAAACACTCATAAATGCAAAAATACATTTTTACAGCCAGTGCAGACATTCGTATATTTGCTTAAACTTTTTGGAAGTTTATATGTCTAAATATTAGTTTTTCCTCAAACAACAAAATTTCTATGCACCAACTATATACGCTATATAGTGTTTTATGTATTTCTTTTCTAGCACTAGCTGTGCCGGCCACAGCACAACAAATTCCAACTCAAGCTTCTAATTGCGAACAAGTAACGGAAGCTGCACTCCCCAAAATTATCAGCTTATTGAATAACAATGACTTTACTGCGATGGAGCAAGTTTTGCAAACCATCGAAAGTAATTGCGGGCCGAATGAAGTCACACAACGAATCCGTATCATTGGCCAACTTATTCTTAAGCAGCCGACAAATGCATTGATTAGAGACTACTTACAGCAGGGAAAGGACAATGAGCTCATGATTCGATGGGATGATGCTTCAGAAGACGATTATCAAAATATCTACAGAAAGAACAAGGCCACTTATCATTATGTGCCACTACGTCATAGTGTAGATTCGTTGACTCAAGTGAAAGCCACCGCGATTATCGGTTCGGACCTATACAATTTAAATGAAACAGAAGAGGCGATATCCTATCTCTTCTCCGACCACATAAGCACTTACCTCATTCGCATGCAGAAAGAGAAGCCGGTGACGCGAATGGAAAAAATGCAGGAGGTAGAGTTATATAAAGGTGGTTGGGGATTTGCCATGAGTGCGGGTCTATACCGGCCCTTAAACGCAACCAACCCGGTCTATAACGATCTACCTATTTACGGATTTTCATTTATCAGTCCACTAGCAAATGATTGGGTTTTCGATGGATTTTTTAAATATCGACCAGCCAGAAACTCCCGTATCTTCGAATATCAATCGGAGCCAAATAGTACGTTGCCAGACGAATTGGAACCACTAACGACCTATATGTTTGGCGGTTCGGCCGGGTATAAATTTTTCGATGCGGGCAAGTTTTTGATGCTCGGAAAGGCTGGGTTAGCGTATGAGATGTCTTACAATAGATCGCTCTATTTGTCCTATGGTGACGGTGCACCTGTATACATTACCAGACCGCAAACCTTCAACCTATCTACGGGCGTTTCCGCTATGCAACACGTCGGTCGAACAAGCTTCATTGGTGCGCAGATCCAGTATCATTATTCTCCATATAGCATCGATAGCCGTTTGATTACTCCCATTGCATCAGACTATGTGAGTTTCGAGTTATTCTTTAAGTTTTAAACTAGAACATACGATATAACAAGAAAGCTGGCATCCTAATGATGCCAGCTTTCTTGTTATAAATGAATACCCAACAGTGGTTTTAATGCTTAAGCACACGCTGGATCTCGTCCAACTTCATGAGTGCTTCTACCGGAGTTAGCGTATTCACATCCAGATTATTAAGCATATCCCGTATTTTCTCTAACACTGGATCATCAATGGCAAACATTTGCAGTTGATACGCTTGCTTTTGGATTTTACGCATGCTGTCTTTAATATCCTCACCTCCGGTACGCTCCTGCTCCAGTCGGCGTAAGATATCGTTAGCTCGGCTCAATAGTTTGTTTGGCATTCCGGCTAATTTGGCTACATGTATACCAAAGCTATGCTCCGATCCGCCCGGCACCAACTTACGCAGGAAAATGATTTTGTTATTCAACTCCTTCACCGACACATTAAAGTTTTTGATTCGCGGCATAGATGTCGTCAACTCATTGAGCTCATGATAATGCGTGGCAAAGAGTGTTTTTGCTTTAGCAGTGGGATGGTGATGCAAGTATTCGGCAATAGCCCAAGCAATAGAGATGCCATCGTAGGTACTGGTACCTCTACCGATCTCGTCTAACAAAATTAAACTTCGATCCGACAGATTATTCATAATACTGGCGGTCTCATTCATTTCCACCATAAAAGTCGATTCGCCAGAAGATAGGTTATCCGACGCACCCACACGCGTAAATATTTTATCTACTAGACCAATATTAGCCTCCTTGGCTGGCACGAATGAACCAATGTGCGCCATCAGTACAATCAATCCAGTTTGTCTTAATAGGGCAGATTTACCCGCCATATTGGGGCCGGTAATAATAATGATCTGCTGCGATTCCTGGTCTAGAAAGGTATCATTCGTAATATAATCTTCGCCTACTGGTAGGTTTTTTTCAATAACAGGGTGGCGCCCGCCTTTGATATCCAAGGCTTTTCCGTCGTTCACGTGAGGCTTCACATAAAAGTTTTGCTCTGCCACAATCGCAAAATTCAACAACACATCCAACTTCGCAATCAATTGCGCATTGAGTTGGATCGGCTTAATGTATTCGGCAATATCCAACAGAAGCGCTTGATAAATACGGTTTTCGATCGCCTGAATCTTTTCTTCTGCTCCTAAAATTTGCTCCTCATAGGTTTTAAGTTCCTCTGTAATATAGCGCTCAGCATTGACCAACGTTTGTTTACGAATCCAGCCTTCTGGCACTTTATCTTTATGCGTATTGGTCACTTCTAGATAATATCCAAACACATTATTAAAGGCAATCTTCAACGAAGGAATACCCGTTGCTTCCGCTTCGCGGCGTTGAATTTCCAGCAAATAACCTTTGCCACCAAAAGCGATTTTTCGGAGTTTATCTAATTCTTCATCCACACCATCGGCGATCACATTGCCTTTTTGCAATAATACTGGGGGCTCTTGTTGTACTTCCCTTTCGATTTTATCACGAATGATCAGACAATTATTGAGTTGCTCGGAGATCATGCGTAAGGATGCTGAGTTTGGCAAGTCCGTTTTTTCCTTCAGCTTTTCGACCGCGTAGAGTGCTCTTTTCAACTGGATCACCTCGCGCGGATTTGCTTTCAGCAGGCCAATCTTAGAGATTAGGCGTTCCAGATCCCCTACCTGCTTAATCTCTTTCACCAGCTCGTCGCGCAGCGCTCGGTTTTGGTCGAATTGATCGACCACATCGAGGCGCTCCTGAATAGATTTCTGGTCTTTAAGCGGCATGATAATCCAACGCTTTAATAAACGTGCACCCATAGGCGAAGCTGTATGATCCAGTACATCCGAAAGGGTGATCGCATTATCATTGGCAGAGCCAATGAGCTCCAAATTGCGGATGGTGAAGCGATCCAGCCACATATAACGATCTTCTTCTATCCGGGCAATGTGTGAGATATGTTGCAGATTGCGATGTTCCGTTTCATTGAGGTAATGTAATGCAACACCTGCAGCCGTAATACCCGCTGATAGACGTTCGATACCAAACCCTTTCAGGGAATTCACTTCAAAATGTTTCAATAAAGCCTCTGAAGCATAATCGCCGGTGTATGGCCATTCATCCAGCGTGTAGGTATAGTAGGAATTACCAAAGTGTGTTACGAAATCATTAAACTGCTTCTTGGGCAGAATGACCTCCGTAGGCTTAAAACTTTGCAATAACTTATCAATATAAGGTGCTTGCCCTTGTGCCACCGAGAATTCGCCCGTGGAAATATCCAAGAAAGCAATTCCAAAGTTATTTTTATCGGCAAATACAGAAGCTAAGTAGTTATTGGCTTTCTGCTGTACAATGTTGTCGCTGTATGATATACCTGGAGTCACTAATTCTGTGACGCCCCGTTTCACGATCGTTTTCGTTTGCTTTGGATCTTCTAACTGATCGCAAATCGCTACACGTTGCCCAGCACGCACAAGCTTCGGCAAATAGGTTTCCAGAGAATGATGAGGAAAGCCCGCCAAAGCCGTTTCCGACTCTGAGCCATTGCCCCGTTTAGTGAGCACGATGCCCAAGATTCCCGCCGCTTTAATGGCATCTTCCCCAAATGTCTCGTAAAAATCCCCCACACGAAACAACAATAAAGCACCTGGGTACTTTACCTTGATCGTATTATACTGCTGCATTAAGGGAGTCTGCTTCTTTTCTTTCTTTGCCAATGGTGATCAGTTTTCGGTTTTAGCCGGATTGCGTACAAGGAGAAACAGCGTGGCATCGCAGTTCATGAACTAATGCGCAATCCAGATATAAGCAGGGTAAAAGTAATAAGGATATTATTAATTATCTTTGTCTATGCTGAAAAAAGATCGATACAAGGCTTTCGTTGACTATTTCTCTACACATAATCCAGATGCAGAAACGGAGCTACATTATTCCAACCCCTTCGAGCTATTGGTGGCGGTAATCTTGTCTGCACAGTGTACCGACAAACGGATTAATCAGATAACGCCGGCGTTATTTGAGCGCTTTCCAGAGCCAGAGTCGCTGGCAGCCAGTTCTGTGGAAGAAGTATTCACCTATATTCGATCCGTCAGTTATCCAAACAATAAAGCCAAACACTTGGTCGGTATGGCCCAAAAGTTATTGGCCGAGTTTGGCGGTGTAGTTCCTGAGAAGATCGAAGACCTGATCAAGCTACCAGGTGTAGGTCGCAAAACGGCTAATGTTATATCGTCGGTCGTATATGACAAACCGGCCATGGCGGTAGACACCCATGTGTTTCGCGTGGCAAATAGATTAGGATTGACCCAAAAGGCCACGACGCCATTGGCGGTAGAAAAGCAGTTAGTAAAGAATTTGCCGGAAGAAACCATTGCAGTAGCACACCATTGGCTGATTCTGCATGGACGTTATATATGCTTAGCACGTAAGCCAAAGTGTGAAATTTGTCCCATCACGTATTTTTGTCAGTATTTCAGCAAAAACTTTGGCAAGCCAAGCACGACAGCAAGCCTAAAATAAACTAATTATTTTAGTATTTTTTATTTGTACACATCACTTTTGTGCGTATATTTGACTAATTAAAACCATTACAATGAGCAATTCAGATAAATTAAAAGCGTTGCAGCTTACCTTAGATAAACTAGAGAAATCCTACGGTAAAGGAACCGTTATGAAATTAGGCGACTCTGCCGTGGAGCCAATTGAATCCATTTCTACGGGATCTCTAGGTCTGGATATCGCCTTAGGTATTGGTGGCGTACCCAAAGGAAGGGTAATCGAAATATACGGGCCTGAATCCTCAGGTAAAACTACATTAGCCACCCACATTGTAGCGGAAGCACAGAAAAAAGGGGGCATTGCTGCCTTTATCGATGCAGAGCATGCTTTTGATAAATATTACGCACAGAAATTAGGTGTAGATATTGAGAATTTATTGATCTCTCAGCCAGATAATGGTGAACAAGCCTTGGAGATTGCCGACAACTTGATTCGCTCTGGTGCCATTGATGTAATCGTCATTGACTCCGTAGCAGCATTGGTACCGAAAGGCGAGATTGAGGGGGAAATGGGCGATTCCAAAATGGGTTTACAAGCACGCTTGATGTCACAAGCCTTACGTAAACTGACCGGTACAATTGCCAAAACCAACTGCTGTTGTATCTTCATCAATCAGTTGCGGGAGAAAATCGGCGTTATGTTTGGTAATCCAGAAACCACTACAGGTGGTAATGCCTTGAAGTTTTATGCTTCCGTACGTTTGGATATTCGTCGTACATCACAAATCAAAGATGGCGATGAGGTATCCGGAAACCACGTGAAGGTGAAGATTGTTAAAAACAAAGTAGCCCCTCCATTCCGTATCGCAGAATTCGACATTATGTTTGGTGAAGGTATTTCCAAATCTGGAGAAATCATTGATCTCGGTGTAGAATATGGTATTGTAAAAAAATCAGGCTCTTGGTTTAGCTATGGGGATACCAAGCTTGGTCAAGGTCGGGATGCGGTAAGAAACCTGTTGATGGATAATCCTGATTTAATGGATGAACTGGAAGCAAAGATTCGTGCAGAAGTTACTGGCGTTGATTTGGATCAAAGTGCCTTGAAAGAGGGCGAAGAATAATCGGCTCATAGCATAATATAACTATATTCATCAAACAGCCTGTAGCTTAAACGAGTTACAGGCTGTTTGATGAAACGGCATTTCGTGGTAATAATTTTTGATTGTGGGCGGAAGTCGGTAACTTTGTCCTTATGGAAAATAAACCGTTCGTTCGGGAAAAGATCAGTCTACCTAATGCTGGAAAAAAGCTGCTATTGCATTCCTGCTGTGCCCCATGTGCCGGCGAAGTGATGGAAGCCTTGATTGCATCGGACATTGATTTTACCATATATTTTTACAACCCGAATATTCATCCACGGAGTGAATACGATATACGTAAAGACGAAAACATCCGTTTTGCAGAAAAACATAACATTCCATTTATCGACGCAGATTATGATGTAGATCATTGGTTTGACTTGGCAAAAGGCATGGAAAACGAGCCTGAAAAAGGCATTCGCTGTACCATGTGTTTTGATATGCGCTTCGAGAAAACGGCAGAATATGCGGCTGCGAATGGCTTCGATGTAATTTCCAGTTCGCTAGGTATATCACGTTGGAAGAACATGGATCAGATTAATGATTGTGGCGTAAAAGCCGCATCTCGCCACGAAAACATGGACTATTGGACCTTCAACTGGCGCAAAAAAGGAGGCGGCGTGCGCATGCTAGAGATTAGCAAGCGCGAGCGCTTCTATATGCAGGAATACTGTGGTTGCGCCTACTCGTTACGCGACACCAACAAGTGGCGCATGGAGACTGGTCGGGAAAAGATCAAGTTAGGCGAAAAATATTACGGAGACGAAGAACAATAAAGGTTTTAAAAAAGAGTTGCAATCTATAGTTTTAACTATTATCTTTGCAGGCTCAAATACTGGATTGTGAAGTATTTAAAAAAATATAAAATACCATTTTCAGGCCTTTCGGCTGGTAAGCACAATTTCGAGTTTGATATTGATGAGGCGTTCTTTGCATGTTTTGATCACTCCTTAGTGAAGAAAGGTAATCTCACTGCAACTGTACAATTACAAAAGCAGGAGAATATGCTGATCACGAACTTTGACATCAGCGGTCACATCGCACTTACTTGCGATGTATGTCTGCAGGAGTTTCAGTCACCATTAAGCACAAAGGAACGTGCGATTGTCAAATTCACACACGATGAATGGGATCAAGGGTCGGATGAAATCATTGTCTTATCGCACAATGATTACGAATTCGACATCTCTAACTTGCTGTATGAGTACATTAATGTATGCGTACCGCACTACCCAAAATGTAGTGAGCAGGGGGAGAACATACAATGTGATCCGGAAATGCTGCAACAGCTGGCAGACGAAAATGCGATAAAAAATGAATCAACCGAGGAAAAAGTAGATCCTCGCTGGGAAGCTTTAAAGAATATTAAAAATAACTAAAAACACACATACGAGATGGCACATCCAAAACGTAAAATGTCTAAGTCAAGAAGAGACAAAAGAAGAACGCATTATAAAGCGGAGAAACCAGGTTTGACAGTATGTCAAGAAACTGGAGCAGTGCATTTGCCACACCGCGCGTACACAGTTGATGGCAACTTGTATTATAACGGTAAATTGATCATCGAGAACACAGCCGCGATCTAACGAACCTCCGAAACATCCCAATGACAGCGATTAATTCGATTTATTCCCTGTACATTGGGATGTTTTTTCGTATTATTGACTCATTAAATAATAACGAATGAAGATTGGTTTAGACGTACTAGGGGGAGACTATGCCCCTAACTCTACGATACAAGGAGCTATTGATGCTCAGCAAAACCTTCAAAGTGACCAACGCTTGGTGCTCTTTGGGGATGAAGAAAAAACCCGAGAACTTATCTCAAACGCCGGTGGTGACATATCTGCTTTTGACTACGTTCATGCACCTGATGAAATCAGCATGCACGAACATCCAACAAAAGCAATCACCCAAAAACCTAATTCTTCTATATCAAAAGGCTTTGAGTTTCTGAAAGACGGAAAGATTGATTCTTTCGCTTCTGCAGGAAACACAGGCGCTATGTTGGTTGGCTCTATGTTTAGTGTCAAAACCATTCCTGGTGTATTACGCCCTGCGATTGCAACCAATGTACCACAACTGAAAAGCGGCACCAGCGTATTGCTTGATGTGGGTGCAAATGCAGATTGCAAACCAGAAATGCTCAATCAATTTGCAATTTTGGGCAGCCTATACGCCGAACATGTTTTGCGTATTGAAAAACCACGTGTAGGTTTGGTAAATATCGGCGAAGAAGAAGAGAAGGGGAATTTATTGACCACCAGCACCTATCCCCTGCTTAAAGCAAATGAAAAAATAAATTTCATCGGCAATGCAGAGGGGAGAGACTTATTTTCTGATCACGCAGACGTGTTTGTGTGTGATGGATATACAGGTAATGTTATCTTGAAATTAGCGGAATCATTTTATGTGGTTACGTTGAAGAAGGGGTTCAAGGATGAGTTTTTTGATCGTTTCAACTATGAGCGTTACGGTGGCAGCCCAGTATTGGGTGTCAATGCGCCAGTGATTATCGGACACGGTATATCTACGCCAACAGCGATCAAAAATATGGTTTTACAATCAAGAGATATGATATCCTCGCAATTTATCGAGCGAATCAAGTCTGCAATTAACTAACTAAGCATGTCAAAAATCCGTGCTGCAATAACAGCTGTAAATGGGTACGTTCCTGATTATGTGTTGACAAACCGGGAACTGGAGACCATTGTAGACACTAATGATGAGTGGATTGTAAGCCGTACCGGCATCAAGGAAAGACGCATCCTCAAAGGAGAAGGTAAAGCAACATCAGACCTAGCGGTTCCTGCCATTGAAGGCTTACTCAAAAAAAGAGGTATTACTGCAAAAGACATTGAACTGATCATCGTGTGTACCAGTACACCCGATATGATGTTTCCAGCGACAGCAAATATTGTTGCACATAAAATTGGTGCAACCAATTCCTGGGGCTACGATTTGCAAGCGGCTTGTTCTGGCTTCTTGTTCGGACTAACTACGGCTTCCCAATTTATAGAATCAGGAAAGTATACCAAAGTATTGGTAGTAGGTGCCGACAAAATGTCGTCTATCGTCAATTACGAAGATCGGAATACCTGTATTCTTTTTGGCGATGGCTGTGGTTGTGTATTGCTGGAGCCAGATGAGACTGGCTATGGTTTACAAGACGCTATCTTGAAAACAGACGGCTCGGGCAGTGAATTTCTGAATATCAAAGGTGGTGGTTCGCTTAATCCAGCATCGCACGAAACCGTAGATGCGAAGATGCATTACGCCTACCAAGAGGGTCGTACCGTATTTAAATTCGCGGTGACTAATATGGCAGATGTCGTTGCGGAGATCATGAATAAAAATAACCTCACCTCTGAAGACATCAACTGGTTAACTCCGCATCAAGCCAATAAGCGCATTATCGATGCCACGGCAGAACGTGCAGGATTACCAGAGGAGAAAGTAATGGTAAACATCCAAAAATATGGTAATACCACCAGCGCCACAATTCCATTGTGTCTGTGGGAATGGGAAAGCCAATTGAAAAAAGGTGATAATATAATAATGGCAGCTTTCGGCGGTGGATTTACCTGGGGAGCGGCTTATTTAAAATGGGCATACGATCCAAAATAATATCGTATATAACTACAAACAAGACTATAAAATAGAAGAGACTATGAGCATGGATATCAAACAAGTGCAAGATTTGATAAAGTTCGTTTCCAAGTCTGGAGTAAACGAAGTATCTATCGAAGAGAAGGATTTCAAGATTACGATCAAAACGAATCAAGAGCCTACTTATGTAACTGCCACTGTACCTCAAGTAGCACCAGTTGCTACACCAAGTGCGGCACCTGCAGTTGCTGAATCAGCGAGTGTAGCACCACAGGCTGCAGCAAAACCAGCGGCAGACGATAGCTCGAAATATATCACCGTAAAATCACCGATGATCGGCACATTCTACCGTTCAGCGGGCCCTAGCAAACCATCGTTTGCCAATGTGGGTGATGAAGTAACAACAGGTAAAGTACTTTGTATCATTGAAGCCATGAAATTGTTTAACGAAATCGAATCTGAAGTTTCGGGTAAGATCGTGAAGATTTTGGTTAATGATGCCCAGCCAGTAGAATACGATCAACCATTGTTCTTGGTAGATCCTAGCTAATTTTCTCTTCTACGAAGAAGAGAAAACGCTGTTTCATTGTTTACTTTATCAAGAATTTATGTTTAAAAAAATACTGATTGCCAACCGGGGAGAAATAGCACTTCGCATTATCCGCACATGTCGTGAAATGGGCATTCAAAGTGTGGCAGTATATTCTACTGCCGATAGAGATAGTTTACATGTACGATTTGCGGACGAAGCGGTATGTATCGGCCCGCCGGCCAGTAAGGATTCCTATTTAAATATTCCAAATATTATCTCGGCTGCCGAGCTTACCAATGCAGATGCTATTCATCCAGGATACGGCTTTTTGTCTGAAAACGCCAAGTTTTCTGCGATTTGCGCAGAGTACGGCATCAAATTCATCGGTGCTACCGCAGATCAGATCGAGAAAATGGGCGACAAAGCATCCGCTAAAGCTACCATGAAAGCAGCAGGAGTACCCACGGTACCCGGCTCGGTAGGTTTACTTCCGGATGTAAAAACCGGTATACAATTGGCCAATGAAATCGGCTACCCTGTTATCATCAAAGCAACAGCAGGTGGTGGTGGCCGCGGAATGCGTATTATCTGGAAAGACGAGGAGTTTGAGTCTAACTGGGATTCGGCACGTCAAGAATCGGCGGCTGCTTTCGGAAACGACGGTATGTACCTGGAGAAATACGTAGAAGAACCAAGACACATTGAGATTCAGGTAATTGGAGATCAATATGGTAAAGTGTGTCACCTTTCAGAGCGTGACTGTTCTATCCAACGTAGACACCAAAAATTAGTAGAAGAGGCACCTTCTCCGTTTATCACACCTGATTTGCGCGCCAAAATGGGCGAAGCAGCAATCAAAGGTGCGATGGCCGTGAAATACGAAGGAGCAGGTACCATTGAATTTTTGGTAGACAAGCACCGCAACTTCTATTTTATGGAGATGAACACCCGTATTCAGGTGGAGCATCCTGTAACCGAAGAAGTCATCAGCTTCGACTTGATCAAAGAACAAATAAAAGTAGCGGCAGGAATTCCGATTTCCGGAAAAAGTTACGAGCCAAAAATGCATGCCATTGAGTGCCGTATCAACGCTGAAGATCCATTCAATAATTTCCGTCCTTCACCAGGTAAGATTACGAACTTCCATTCACCAGGCGGACATGGCGTACGTGTAGACACACATGTGTATGCAGGCTACACTATTCCACCTAATTACGATTCCATGATCGCAAAGCTAATTTGTACGGCTCAGACCCGTGAAGAAGCGTTGAATACGATGGAGCGTGCCTTGAGTGAATTTGTGATCGAAGGGATCAAAACAACCATCCCGTTGCATCTTCGTCTGATGCGTGATCCAAACTTCCGTGCAGGAAACTTCACCACTAAGTTTATGGAAACATTCGATCTAACGGAATACGTCGACGAATCGCAATCCTAAAGACTACGTTACAAAGAAAAAAAAATACCATTCTTCGAGGGAAGAATGGTATTTTTGTTTATACTAGTCTTGAATAACATAACTGCATGTCAAATAAAAACGTAAAACTTCTCGAGGCATTAAAAAATAAAGGAAAGAGCATAGAGGCAGAAATGTCTTTTTTTGAACATATAGAAGTCTTGAGATGGCATCTTATTCGCTCTGTACTAGCCATTGCAGTGTTTGCCATTCTAGCATTCACATTCTATGATTTCGTATTTAACGACATCATTATGGGACCCAAAAATTTAGATTTTTGGACGTACAGAATGATGTGTAAGGTCGGTGACTTGCTCAATCTCGATGGTTTCTGTGTCGAGCGGATTCCCTTCAATATTATCAACACCGAGTTGGCTGGGCAGTTCATGTTACAGATAAACTCCTGCTTGCTCATGGCAGTCGCCCTCGGCTTTCCCTACCTCCTCTTCGAGGTATGGCTGTTTGTAAAACCTGCTCTAACAGATGTGGAGCGCAAGGGTGCACAAGGCTTTGTCTTCTATGCCACGATTCTATTTATCGTAGGTGCATTATTCGGTTACTATATCGTGGTGCCGCTCTCCGTTAACTTTCTGGCCAATGTCTCTTTAAGTGAAGAGATTACCAATCAGATTACCATCGATTCGTACCTATCTACCATTGCTACATTGACTTTAGGATGTGGTGTGATTTTTCTGCTTCCGATATTGATTTTTATCTTATCCAAGTTGGGCATCATGACGCCAGAATTTATGCGTGCGAGCAGACGCTATGCTATTGTCATCATCCTGATCATTGCAGCGATTATTACGCCTACGGCGGATGTGATCACGCTGCTCACGGTAAGTGCGCCGATGTTCATCTTATATGAGCTCAGCATCTCGGTATCCGCAAGTGTAAAACGGAGCAAATTGCAACGTGAAAAAGAATTTTACAAAAACAGCAATTAAAGAAATATGTCCAGAAAAATAGCTATTGGCAGCGACCACGCAGGATTTGAATATAAGGAATTATTGATCATTATGCTGGAAGAAGCTGGCTATGCCGTGGCCGATTTTGGCCCGTCCAATGGGGACTCAGTCGATTACCCAGACTTTGCACATCCCGTATCCAGCAGCGTAGAAAAGCAGGAAAACGAACTGGGAATCCTTATTTGCGGCAGCGCCAATGGTGTTGCTATTACTGCAAATAAACATCAAGGTATACGGGCCGCCATCGCTTGGTTAGAAGAGATCGCCGTGCTGGCTCGGCAGCACAATGATGCCAATATCATCTGTATTCCGGCACGCTTTATTGACACCGATTTAGCCAAGAAAATCGTAACCGCATTTATATCCACCGATTTTGAAGGCGGTAGGCACGCCAATCGCGTGAACAAAATTGCGTGTTCTTAGTGAAGTAAATTAGCGCTAGAGAAGATAAAATAGTTTGCCATTTGGCAACTAAAACGGTGCATCAATCCTGAAAACAAACCGAGCGTATTGAGCTCAAGAATAGAAATCATACATGAAAAAATACCTTTCTCTATTATTTATTGTGCCAGCGGTTTGGAGCTGCACGTTTGCGCAAGATGCCGCACAGAAGAAGTACGCTGGTGAAATTACGGAAGAGCTTGCAAAAAAGCACCTGACCATTTTAGCTTCTCCAGAATTTGAAGGACGAGGTACTGGTCAAGCTGGTGGTCAGAAAGCGACAGAATACGTAGCCCAGCAATTTAAAGAATTTGGGTTGATAAAACCGGTAAACGGTTCTTACTTCCAACCAGTAAGCTTGGTAAAGTCCGTGTATGCAGTCAAGAACTTCAGCATCGCTGGAAAATCTTACACCTACGGAAAAGACTTTTACGTGCAGGGAGAAAATAGCCTTCAAAACTATAGTGCAGATGAGTTGATCTTCATTGGCTACGGTATTGCCGATGAAAAATACAATGACCTTAACGGTCTTGATATTGCTGGTAAAGTGGTGGTATTTATCAACGAAGGAGAGCCAAAGGATGCCTCTGGAAATTCACTGATCACAGGTACAAATAAAGAATCTGACTGGACGCGCAGCCGCTTGAAGCGCCTACAGGAGCTGATGAAGAAAAACCCAAAACTGATCATTGCGACCTCTTCTCAGGTGGCTCAAAACCTGACTCGCATCGGTGGTCGATTAACTTCAGGACGTGTTAGTTTGAAAAAAGCAGACAGCCCGGCAGTAAATAACGGCATCCCTATGGTGATAGCGACAGAAGATATGATCAATAGCCTATTAGCATCTAATAAAACCGATCTGGATCAGGTAAAGAAGAAAATCTCGGACACTAAAAAGCCAAACTCTTTCGTGATCAAAGCAAAATTGCGTGCAGATATGGGCAATAGCCAGGAAGATCTAGACGATCCGAATGTATTGGGATTGCTAGAAGGGTCTGATCTTAAAGACGAAATCGTCGTTATAGGTGGGCACTGGGATCACGATGGCATTTTACCTGATGGAACGATCTTCCCAGGAGCGGATGATAATGGAACAGGAACAGTTGCCGTAATTGACATTGCTCGCGCTTTCTCCATAGCAAAAAAAGAAGGTAAAGGACCTCGCCGTAGTATCTTATTCATTGCGTATGCAGCAGAAGAAAAAGGATTATTAGGTTCTAACTACTACGTAGAAAACCCAATATTTCCGTTGGAAAACACCGTGGCATGTATCAACATTGACATGATCGGACGGATAGACGATAAGCACTTGGAAGGTAATCACAACTATGTTCATGTGATCGGAACGAACAAGCTTAGCTCGGAATTGAACCCTTTGGTAGAAAAAGCCAATGAGCAATATACGGGCATGGAGCTAGACGGCATGTACAATGACCCTAATGATCCTATGAGATTATATTACCGCTCAGATCACTATAATTTCGCTAAGAAAGGCATTCCGTCGCTATTTTTCTTCTCGGGCTTGCATCCGCACTACCATACTCCGGAAGACACCGTGGATAAAATCGACTTCCCAATGATGGTTAAGCGTGAACACCTGATCTTCCACACGACTTGGGATATTGTGAATCGCGACAATAAATTAGTCGTAGATATTCCAGAAGATGGCGGCGTTCGCTAATCCAACACATCGGTAAATAAAAGTAAAAGCCCTTGAAGTACTTCAAGGGCTTTTACTTTTGCTATACGATAGCAATCCATTTAAGGTTGGTAAAACCAGTCGTCTGGAATAGGTTGTACATCTCCCCCATCTACACTATATTTTAGTTCTAAAGTAAAACCTCCACCCGCTTCGATAAAGTCAATGGCGAAGTCGTGTAAGCCTTTTTTCAGCGCAATCTGTCCACTCTTCATAATAGGTGAATGATTTCCATCATTGTCTACCACCATTTGATCAGCTATTCTCAAAACGCCACCATCGTCGCAGGTAAAGTAGAAACTATAGATACCATCTTTTGGTGCACGTATAAAACCGCGGAGCTTGGCAGCAAACGAAGGCATACTGATTGTGTCTTCCATATGCACATTGGCAAGTACCTCTTCTCGCGCTACCTCGCCTTGTATAGCCGCTACTTTTGGAAATTTATCGGCGTAGTACTGGGTCAACAGACCATTTTTGCGACCTTTTACCGATGCTTTTACCGGCTTCTTCCAGCTATCTCTTTTAAAGTCTACCTGATACAGCTCACTCTTAGCCCCACTTTCGGTGATAGACGCAAAACGAATCTGACTAGGCTCACGCACTACGAGCGCCTCATCCAATACCGCACTAGTTGGCATCGGCAAGCTTCCATCTAGGGTATAATATACTTTGGCCGATGGTAAAGGGTTATTTACTTTCAACACAGCCTTGCCATCTACGATCACCTGCTGATCGGCAAATCCGTATAAATCCGGCATTCGAAAGCTATATCCCAAGTGTTGCCAAGCCTGGTAATGTTTCACGATGCGCTCCTGATAAGAGGCAAACAATTCCTGATTAGTCCACACTCGCTCTGCTAATGCGGTTAATCTTGGTAAAATCATAAACTCTAACCGGGCTACCGACGGGATCATCTCGGTCCAAGTATTCGCTTGTGCTCCCATGATACGCGCTTTATCTTGTTGCGGAAGATCCGATGGAATAGGACGGAAATGGTACACGCTGTTTAGCGAGCTGCTATTGGGAAGAAAGTCGAAATACAAAGGATTGGTCGGTGTCATAATCACATCGTGCCCTCGGGAAGCCGCTTTGTGCGGTGCGTCCTTCTCCCATCCTCGCCAGTACATGACCGTCATAGAGGTATCTACTCCCCCATCCAGTACTTCATCCCAGCCAATCGCCTGCTTACCATTTTTAGTGATAAACGTATTGACCCGGTTCACAAAATAACTTTGCAACTCATCGAGATCCGTAATATTCAATTCTTTCATGAGCGCTTGGCATAGCGGAGATTTCTCCCAGCTGTCTTTCTCCACCTCGTCCGCACCGATATGAATGTATTTACTTGGAAATAATTCCATCACCTCTGTCAATACATGCTCTACAAAAGTATACGCTTCTTCCTTACAAGGACAGATTGGTGTGGAGAAGGTTTTCCCCCAACTTGCTTCTCCGGTATCCAAGAGTAGCTCAGGATATGCTTTAGTAGCCATATACATATGCCCTGGCATATCTATCTCAGGAATGACCTCAATATGCCTCGATTGGGCATACTGTAAGATCTCCCGAATATCGTCTTGGGTGTAATAGCCTCCATATTCCGTTATACCATTTCGTTCGCGAAGATGTTCCTTTGGAAGGTCGAAATCCGGATTGGTTTTTGCCTTCTCCAATAGCGCGGTGTCGTGGTTATTATAGGTTCTCCAACCACCAACTTCAGCCAACTTTGGGTATTTCTTAATTTCTAAACGCCAACCCTGATCATCCGTCAGGTGAAAGTGGAATTTATTAAACTTGTACAAGGCGAGCAAGTCGATGAAGCGAAAGATGTATTCTTTGGAAAAGAAATGTCTCGCTACATCCAGATGAGCACCACGCCACCCAAAACTTGGACCGTCTTCCACTTTCATAAAAGGCAAGGCAAGTGCTTGGTCAGATTTAGCGGTTATGATCAATTGATTCAATGATTGTAAACCGTAAAACATACCCGACGGCGTACCAGCACTAAGACGCACACCTTTTTCAGTAATTTCTAAATGATAATGTTCTGCCTGGATAGCGGCATCTTTCAACAAAAGTAGTTGTGCAGAACCGGCGTTACGTGCTAGTTGTAGCGTCTTGCCAGCAAATACCTGCTGGGTAAGCACATTGATTTCCTGCTCAAAGAAGGAAAGATCATCGCTATAATACTGAAGTAACTCCGTACTTGGAGACCAAAAGCCTTGCTGCGTAGTTACCGATTGCGGGTAAGGAATTAAAGGCAAATCTTGTCCCTTTTTTACCTGCTGTGCATAGCTTAAATGAAGCACAGCTAAAAGGAAATAGCTGAAAAATAAAGAAGGTTTAATCATATTTAGATACATGGAATTTTCACAGCTAGCAAGATAAACAATTTTGTTTAAATCGACTGTTCTCATCCCATGCAGAAACAAGCGAAAGACTAATCAGCGTTCCGCTTGTTCCATATTTTTTCTGCCCATCGCCCTACTAACCAAAAAGAAATCGCCAAAAACAGAAAAAATAGGGTACGATTCATATTATCCCACAAATACTCCACATAACGCGTATAGACATTGATGATAAAGAATACAAAACCAATTTCTCGCGTCGTATTATCCTTAAAACGCAGCCCATATAAAACCAAACCCAAAGAAATAGCGGTAGAGATCAAGCCCCAGTAGAACATTTCGTATTGTCGGATGGATGCCCAGCGATTCCAATCGCTGTAATTTCCAAAGATGGATAAGGCCCATAGCGAGATCATCAGGTATAATAAGCCAACGACGTAGCTCGTCTTTCGAAACTCTAGGAGCGCTTTTATACGTGGAACGATAAAAATGGCGATGAGCGTAATCACCAGTCCGAACAGGGTGAAGCGCAATGGATAGTTCATTCCCCAAAACTTAAAGCCCCAATTACTGTGATGGGCAGTCTCCGTTCCAAACCATATACCTAGGCTAATGAGCATAAAGATCCAAATCAGTTGTGACTTAAACCGTACCGCCAACACACCATATATAACAACAGAGAGTAAGAAAAACACCGAGTAATGACTGGTATCTTTCCCCAATATTTTACCGAGAAAGCCGATGGATGCTGCGGTGGCAAATACGCCGACCAGCATCATGGTCTCAATAGACAGTGTCTTATTAGGATTCCGCAATTTGTAACGAAAACCGAGTGCGTAGAATATCACCGCTAATGCTGCAAAGAAACCAAAGTAGATGACATCGGGTGCATCTGATAAGCTTTGTACAAATTGTACAAATGCTTCGTCGATAAAAAGCGATAATACGGCAAAAACCAAGCAGCCCAAGGCTACCCAGAAAGCATAACGAGCCAACCGACCCCAGTCGAAGCTTTTGACATCAAGCGAGTCGCGTAGCTCAGTTCCCTTTTGCGGATCCAAATAGCCGCGGGTTTCCCAAAAATCTATCGCCTCACTTAGGGTATCGTGATCTTGGCGTGTTACATCCAGTTTTTTCATAGTTATTGCGTAGGTACTTCCAAAACACGTACCGAAAAGGCAATTGGGGTCAAAGGCACATCATCTGAGTTGGTAGGCACTTGATTGATCTGCTCCATCACATCCATCCCACGAACGATCTGCCCGAAAATGGTATAATCACCATCCAGACGTGGTATACCGCCTATAGAGGTATATATTTCTCGGTATTCGGCAGGAATACTTACGGCTCTAGCCTTCTCCAAGGCATCCAATTCCGCATGGGTACTCACCTTCCCAACTACAAAATAAATTTGTGATAGATACGACGCTTTTTCGGTGTTATCATCACGACCAGCACCTAATGCTCCTTTGTAGTGGAAGTGATGCGGCAAAATTTCGGCAGCCAGTCTTTCGCGTATGCGCAGACCGTCTGCTTCCTCTTTCAGAATAGGCTCGTCTAGCTCGCCGCCCTGATTGACAAAGCCAGCAATGACACGATTGAACAAGGCTTGATGGTAAACACTATCCCTCACCGCCTGCAAAAACATATCCCGATGCTTCGGTGTGTCATCGAATAGTTCGACTTCTACCTCCCCAACAGCGGTTTGAAATACGACATGCGTTTTTTGTCCGTAGGCTACAAAAGCGGCACAACAACTGAGGAATAGAATGGATATGATTTTTTGCATAGTACCAATCTACTAAAAAAATCGGCACGCTCGGAAAAAAAGAAAAGCCTCAGAAACGGAATTCTGAGGCTCTTAGATCATTGTTGCTTGCGTAAGGATTTTGAATAATCCAAAATCGCTTCGATAGTCTTTTCGCTTGGACTTTTAGTCAGTTTTTTGATGCTTGCCTGCAAGCCTAATTCAAATTGACCATCAGTAAGCTTTTTGGGCTGCCGGTCTACGGGGTAAGCTAATGATTCATCTTTTGTAAAAACTTTAACCATAAGCGTTTAAATTAAAATATACTATCTAAACGCAAGATAAACATTAATAGTATCCCTTCGGATTAATTTTTAAAAATTATCGTTTGCTCGCCAATTCATCCGCCAATTTCACGGCCTCATAGGCGTTAACAACACCTCCAGACACAGAGATCTCATCCAGGTATGCTTTTCTAGAGCGACCTTCTCCTGGCACCTTAACCTTTTGATCTACTTTCGTGACCGATTTTAAGATAATATCTTTCACTTCTGGTGCCGTTAAATCCGGATAATAAGAACGTAAGATTGCCGCTAATCCAGCTACCACCGGCGCAGCCATACTGGTACCCTGCTGCTCTTTGTATTTAGATTCCGGCATCGTAGAATTAATTTTTACACCTGGCGCAAAAACGTCTACACTGCGGTATCCATAGTTGGAGAACGTAGCAACCAAATCAGCATCTTGTTTCCATCCTGTAGCGCCCACAGTAATCCAGTTGCTCGCTTCCCCTTGAATCGACCCTAAACTGTCGGTGTAATATTTCATCGGATAGTTTTTTGTGACATCTACATCGGCACCATCATTACCGGCAGCATGCACCAATAAGACATCTTTAGATTCAGCATATTTAACCGCATCGTCCACCGTTTGCTTATTGTATGCATACGCTTTTCCGAAACTCATGTTGATAATCCGGGCACCATTATCTACCGCATAACGGATGGCATTAGCCACATCCTTATCATGCTCATCTCCATTAGGTACGGTACGTACCGACATAATTTGCACATGGTTTGCCACACCATCAATACCGATATTGTTGCCACGCTTTGCGCCGATAATGCCTGCTACATGCGTACCATGTCCGGCATCTGGCCCTTTCACATCGGGATTACCATAATAGCGCTCACTGGCATCGTCATAATTATCACCAATGATTGTTCTTGGATTAAATTCCTTATTCAAGTGATAATTTACCTGCTCTTGGTAGTATTCCACACCTTCAGTAAGGCTATCATAGAATTTTTCAAAAGGATCCTTTTCCAATTCTTTTTTGATAATCCGAACGGCCATCTTCTGGCGGTCATTGCTTGGCGTTATTTTATCCAGATCCGCTTTAGTAATATCTTTGGGTTCCTTGCCAATACTGGCAATCAATCCATCAATATCCTCTTTGAGACGGGTATAGTTTGTAGCACCAAACTGTGCTTCTTCCATTTTAGAAGTATAATCACCAATCATACCCTGGTAAGCCACAAATTCGCGACGCTCGGCTTCCGAAAGACGGGTACTTGGCAAAACGGAAATGTATTTGGGCTCATACTTACGAATCAGACGAGTGACCTCCAAATTGTCCTGATCAACGTTTTCTCCGTTCGCGTTCCCTAAGAAATTCCATCCATACACATCCCCGATGTAACCATTGCCATCATTATCTTTTGTGCTGCCTGCTTTTTCTTTTGGATTGACCCATAACACCTCTTTAAGGTCTTCGTGTTCCACATCAACTCCACCGTCCAATACGGCTACGACGACGGGCTTCGCGGTTTTACTCTTTAAAAACTCATACGCCTTCTCCGTACTTATCCCCATAATCCCATCTTTCTGAAAGTCGAGGTTATACCAGTTAGCTGGTGGCGTATCCTTATCCTGAGCGATACCGGCATAAGGGAATATTCCCAATGCGAGATAGAGTAATGCTTTGTTTATTTTATTCATCTGTGTGTTTTAGTGTTTTGTTACGTGTATAAACAAAGATAATGCAATATTGTAGCGAGGACTGTTAAATAGTTTAAAAATGATTTTTTTCCATTAATTTTAATGCACGCCGAAAGTTATGTAGATGCTTAGCGTCAGCCGCTTTGTATTTCATTCACCGAAGGTGGAAAATAAATCGGTATACCACAACAATGTTATCTTAAACGGAGGCATATGAAATTTAAAACATCATTTGGTTTGATTGCACTTACAATTATCGCAGGATCCTGCGGAACACAGGAAGAAAAGAAAAGCGCGCCACAATGGCCCAGCAATGTAGAAGCACCCGTCGCGGATGTCAATCCCTACACCCGTATTATCCATGGCGATACGGTAATCGACAACTACTATTGGTTGAATGACTATTTTAAAGAAGGTCCGGACTCGACCAAGGTTGTCGCGTACTTAAACGCAGAAAACACCTATACCCAAGCGATGATGAAGGATACCGAAGGGTTTCAGGAGTCTTTGTTTAAAGAGCTGAAAGGCCGGATCAAAGAAGCGGATGAGAGTGTGCCTTATCTGAAAGATGGTTACTATTATTATCGCCGTACGGATGAAGGCAAGCAGTATTACAAATTGTGCCGAAAAAAAGGGTCGCTGGATGCCAAGGAAGAAATACTGTTGGATGTAGATAAAATGGCCGAAGGCCACGCGTACTACGCGGTGGGCGGCACATCAATCAGTCCGGACAACAACCTGTTGGCTTACGCAGTAGACACCGTATCTCGCAGAGAGTACACGGTTCAGATCAAGAATCTTACTACGGGCGAAGTCTATACGGATCGGATAGCACGCACATCGGGCAATATGGTATGGGCCGCCGACAATAAAACGGTTTTCTATACTGCTCAGAACCCAAAAACCTTACTTTCCGAAAAGATCAAAAGACATACCCTGGGCACGGCCGAAACGGCAGATATCGTAGTCTATGAGGAAAAGGATAAAACCAATTATATTGGTGTATCCAAATCTAAAAATGGGGCTTACCTACTCATTTATTCGGGTGGTACATTGAGTTCCGAAGTGCGCTATTTGGAGTCTGGCTCACCACAAGGAACGTTTAAAGTTTTCCAACCACGCCAGAAGGATGTTTTGTATAGTGTAACACCGTTGGAAGACAAATTTATTGTGGTAACCAATGAAAATGCAAAGAATTTCAAAGTCATGGAAACTCCGTTGGATAAGACCGAAAAAACCAACTGGAAACCGCTGATACCACACCGAAATGATGTGCTCGTGGAGGGAGTGGAAGAATTCAAAGATTTTATGGTGGTATCCGAAAGGAAGAACGGGTTATCTCAGTTGGCCGTGCACGATCTTAAGGCAGGCACACAACACTATCTGGATTTTGGGGAAGAAACCTACACCGTGTATGCGGGAACGAATGCGGAATACAATAGCGAAATCTTAAGGTATGGATACACCTCTTTGGTGACACCCAATTCCACCTACGATTATAACATGCGTAGTAAAGAGAAAGAGCTAAAAAAACAGCAAGAGGTATTGGGCGGTTACGACGCCAATCAATATGAAACCAAACGACTGTTTGCGACCGCGACTGATGGCACGAAGGTGCCGATCTCCATGGTGTATAAAAAAGGCTTTAAGCAGAATGGACAAGCGCCTTTATTATTATATGCATACGGTTCGTATGGCGCGTCTATGGATCCGACATTTAGCTCTACCCGCTTGAGTTTATTGAATCGGGGTTTTGCATTTGCGATTGCACATATTCGTGGCGGCGAAGAAATGGGACGTCAATGGTATGAAGATGGTAAAATGATGAATAAGAAAAACACCTTTACCGACTTCATTGATTGTGGGAAATACTTGATCGACCAAAAATTCACTTCTTCCGCCCATCTGTATGCAGAAGGCGGCAGTGCCGGAGGCTTATTAATGGGTGCCATCATTAATATGGCGCCCAAATTATGGAATGGCGTTATCGCTGCCGTACCATTCGTGGATGTGGTCACTACGATGCTGGACGAAACGATCCCGCTGACGACGAATGAATACGATGAATGGGGAAATCCGAACGAGGAAGCCGCTTACCGCTACATGAAATCCTATTCGCCTTATGAGAATATCGAGGCGAAGGAATATCCGAACCTGCTGGTGACTACTGGACTACATGATAGCCAGGTGCAGTATTTTGAACCAGCGAAATGGATAGCGAAGCTGCGCGCCACGAAGAAGGGTGACAACGTCGTATTGCTTAAAACCGACATGGAGTATGGCCATGGTGGCGCTTCCGGTAGATTTGACTACCTCAAGGATCTTGCGCTGGAGTATGCCTTCCTATTTAAGTTAGAAGGGATAACAGAGTAAAAATGTTTTTTAAAGGCTAAAATGGTAGCCCTGTTTGTTCTAGTATCCTGATGCTAAAGCAAACAGGGCTTTTTATTGGATAAATGCACCAACTACTGATACCCCATACTCTCCATCAATAAACGATCTTGCTCGATGATCTCATCCGTGTGCATGGTCGTTGACCAGGTTTCCCTATGTCGAAGATCGCTGTAGACAGCCCGGTAGGTGGCATCCTTGCACACAGAAAATGCGATATAATAAAACTCGTCAGGATGACGCAAGGTGTAAAAAACCAACTTCTCATCCTGCTCTCCTACTTGATAGATTTTCAGCAAAGTATGTTCACTACGTACCAAATCCGCCGGGATATCGATGCCCCAACCAACCTGCTCACCGGAGAGGCATGCTATTTCGGTAAGATCTGGAAATAGCTCGTGGCTAAACCTTACATCTTGTGTTAAAAATCGATTGATCTCGGCCTCATTTAACGCATTTGGACTATTGAAAATAAATCCAACCTGTGGGCCAACGAGCGATTCGTAAACTACATGCACGAGCTCTTTGCCTTTATGCTGTTTTTTCTTGTACAAATAACGGTTTGCTTTAGATGTTTGAGATAGATAGCCTCGGAAAGACCGCGCGCTCTCTTCTGCCTGCCATGCCACTACTTCCACTAGACTGTCTGTAGGCAGATGAGTCATAAAAAGCACTTCCACATTTTTCGGCTTCAGGCCAAAAGACTTTAAAGCGCGAGCGCTTTCCGGATTCAACTCGGTATTCATCGTGGTTCTGTCTGCATTGGCAGCCACACTCAAATGACTTCGTACGTTGTGATAGTTTGGATCATTTTCTACCATAAAACCATGTTCTGAAAACTGGTAACTTCTGCACGAAGCGAAGAAAAATCCTAGAAAACTGGCAAGAAGAAAAATAGAAAATACGCGCATTTATTCAAAATTAGGTTAGTTTTATCGTAGCTATTCGCTGTCAGACAAAACAATAACGTCCTAATGAAGAGAATATTATTACAGGTCGTAACGTTTTCGTTGTTTCTTTTTCTCTGATTGTTTCTTCTTTCGATCCAATCGCTTGAGGACTTTGGATTTGGGAATTCTAGTTGGGATACGTTTCTTGACGGGTTTAAGTGCTTCTTCCAGCAACACGAAGAACCGTTGGGTCACATCCTCTTTATTCTCTAGCTGGCTTCTGCTTTGTGAAGATTCTAATAATAGTACGCCATCATTCGATATCCTATTTCCCAATCGGGATAGAAGAGTATTTTTCTGATGGTCTTCAAAATACCTGGAATTCTTCACATCCCAAAATAGCATTACTTTGCTCTCT
This sequence comes from Sphingobacterium sp. lm-10, assembly GCF_023554555.1. Classification (NCBI taxonomy): domain Bacteria; kingdom Pseudomonadati; phylum Bacteroidota; class Sphingobacteriia; order Sphingobacteriales; family Sphingobacteriaceae; genus Sphingobacterium; species Sphingobacterium sp. lm-10. The sequence goes on along the minus strand of NZ_JAMJWC010000002.1, from coordinate 831,098 downwards.
ACCTTGTTAACATGCTGCCCGCCAGCACCACCAGAGCGAGCTGTTTTAAACCAAATTTCGTTTGAGAGCCACTCTTTATCCATTTTATGTACGTATAATTATTCCGCGTTACTGAATAGCCTCCTATATCACGAAATTACGATACCGCACTCCGCATTATCGAATGATGCATTCTAAGAGACAGGATTGGGCATTGCTGCTTTTTCCTTTTTTAGTGATTTCATAAATTGATCCAATATGTCGCCCAATCTTCCTGAAATTTCACCAAGAATGCTTTCCCAATCTTTCACCGTACCATCACAATTGTCTGAAACAATTTTGATGCTGTGAAACGGCAGGTTTTTTTGAAAACAAAAATTGGCTAGTGCATACGATTCCATATCAAATGCTAATGGATTAAATTGCCTGATATCCTCGTAAAAAGCGGTGTTTACGTTAATAAAACGATCAGAGGTTAACAGCGCTTCCTGATACGGAAATTCATCTAGTGGTATGGATTCAATAACTCCTTGCCCCTTAAGAAATAAGGTATTTTCTAAGAAAAAGCCATCCGTATAGGCATCTCCTTGCGCATAGTATGCTGGATACAGTACATGCCCAACCGGGTACCTAGTAGAGCCAACCGTACCCACATTCAGAAGAATAGGCGCAATATCCAACACCTTAATATCTTCATACAACGTAGCTAGCGACAATAACGCATTGACCTTTCCTACCCCTATTTCGTGTATGAAGATGGATTCATTAGTCGCGGTAAACGATAGCTCATGCTTATTAGCTACCAAGATAATTGTTTTAATATCCTTGTTAAGGATCATTTAATTTTCTTGAATATATGGGTACTCAAATGCTAACTCTCCTGCCTTGATTAGGTTCAAATAATTCTTAGCAGCTTCTTTCGATGCAGGAAAATCCATGAAGGTATAATTTCCACAACTAATCGGATTTTGGAACGGCACTTCATAGCCCTCCTCCAATACGATTTCTAATACCTCTTGCATCAGTTCAGCTACTTGTTGCGGCGTACGATCTATGCCAGCCAGTACCACATAAAAACCTGTACAACATCCCATAGGACCAACATAGATTACTTCATCACCTAAAATAGTCCTGATCTCCGTTGCGAAACAATGTTCCAACGTATGCATTACTTCGGGTGACAACATGCGTTCAGGAGAATTTGGTCTGATCATACGAATGTCGTACGTCGTGTAAGTTTCTAGCTTAGTACTATCGGTAGGAGAAGCTTTCGCATAAATTCCTTGCTTCAATTTGGTATGATCTACCGTGAAACTATTGACCGTTGCTTTTTCTTTTGTATACATGTGATGCCGTTTAATGCTATAAAGTCGTTAGACGTATAGCGGTTAAAAGTCGAATAAAATATCTACAAAAATACTAGATTATCCGCAGAAAGAAGAAAAAGCTGCTATTTTAACACTTCGTAATGCTCCACCGTTGGGAATGGATCGTAGTAATGGTGTAATAATTTTTCCCATTCTTTGAATAATGGAGATTCTTTAAAACCGATGGTATGATCTTCCAAAGTTTCCCACTCGACCAACAGGATATATTGATTATCCTTCTCTATGCACTTGCGAAGTGAATGCGTGATATACCCTTTACTTGCACTAATATATTGGCAAGCCGTTTGGTAATCTCTTTCAAAATTGGCCTGCTCACCCGCTATAATTTGTAATACAGCTACTTCTAAAATCATAATTTCTATCTAATATAATGTAGTAAAAAAATCAAATCTAACTCGTTGTTTACGATTACGTAATAAATGGAATAATCTTTTCGCTGTGCTAATCAACAATTATTTTCCCCATGAAATGACTTAGGGTAAACAACTTAACAGCAAATTACAAAAGAATATTGGCATTTTTAAGCTAGCAAGTCCAAAGCAGGTTGTTTTCAACAACATATCTTTTGCAAGTCTCAATTGTTTCCTAGTCAGAAAATAACATTTCGCAACTGAATTATTGCAAAACAATTATAAAACCCTCCTTATCTTTACCGCATCAGGAAAGCACTCGTAATATCAACTGCTAAAAGTAAGACCCAGAGGCGCATCTACCTGAAAAAGTTTAATTAAAGGAAGACGAAATCAATAGATGAAAATAGGAATAGTTTGTTACCCTACCTTTGGCGGTAGTGGTGTAGTCGCTACTGAACTGGGTAAAGCATTGGCTTCCAGCGGACATGAAATCCATTTTATTACGTATAGTCAACCCGCGCGATTGGATTTCTTCTCGGAGAATCTCTTTTATCATGAGGTAGCCATGTCTCAATATCCACTTTTTGATTATGCACCCTATGAAACCGCATTAGCCAGCAAGCTGGTAGATGTTGTGCGTTATGAAAAACTGGATTTACTTCATGTGCATTATGCTATTCCCCACGCGTCAGTAGCTTTTATGGCAAAACAGATTTTGGCTACTTACGGCATCCATATACCAGTAGTAACCACCTTGCACGGCACGGATATCACTTTGGTCGGAAAAGACAAAAGTTTTAGCCCGGTGGTGACCTTCTCTATCAATCAATCGGATGGTGTCACGACCGTATCAGATAACCTGAAACAGCAAACACTGGAGTACTTTGACGTCACCAACCACATTGAAGTAATTCCGAATTTTATTGACCTTAACAGGTTTCACAGCAAAAATCACGAGCATTTCAAGAAAGCGATTGCACCTAACGACGAGCGGATAGTAGTACACACCTCCAACTTTCGGAAGGTAAAGAACACAGGCGATGTCATTCGGATTTTTGAGAAAATAAATCAAAAGATTCCAAGCAAACTGTTAATGGTGGGCGATGGTCCTGACAGAAGAAATTCGGAAGAGCTAGCTCGTCAGCTAAACGTGTGGGATCATGTACGGTTCTTGGGCAAGCAGGATGCTATTGAAGAAATACTTTCCATTGCCGATCTATTCTTGATGCCGTCCGGCTCCGAAAGCTTTGGACTAGCAGCATTAGAAGCAATGGCTTGCAAGGTGCCCGTAATCTCCTCCAACACGGGCGGTTTACCAGAGTTAAACATCGATGGCTTCAGTGGATATATGAGTGACGTAGGCGATGTAGAAAATATGGCAAAACAAGGTATTTCCATTCTAGAAGATAATGCGATATTAGCACAATTCAAGGAAAATGCACTCGCTAGAGCAGAGGATTTCAAGATCTGCAAAATCGTTCCTCATTACGAGCGTTTCTACGATGAGGTGATAGCGCGTGTGAAAAAAGCAGAATAAACGTAGCTGGCCGACAAAATTGTCTTATATTTGGCTTTTGGAAACACTCCAAAAAACACATATGAAATACAAACGGATCCTACTAAAACTAAGTGGAGAAGCTTTGATGGGAGAGCAAAGCTACGGTATTGATATCAATCGTGTCCAACAATACGCCAAAGAAATTCAGGAAATTCATAGCATGGGACTTGAGGTCGCTATCGTAATCGGTGGTGGCAACATTCATCGCGGGCTAAGCGCAGAACAAGCTGGAATGGATCGAGTACAGGCAGATTATATGGGCATGCTGGCCACAGTGATCAACAGTATGGCACTGCAAGATGCGCTGGAAAAAAATGGTATGAAAACCCGCTTGCTGACTGCCATCAAAATGGAGCAGATCTGCGAACCTTTTATCCGTCGCCGAGCAGTTCGCCACCTGGAAAAAGGTCGCGTAGTGATCTTCGGAGCCGGGACTGGAAACCCCTATTTCACCACGGATACAGCGGCTTCTCTACGTGCAATCGAGATTAACGCCGACGCTGTACTAAAAGGTACGCGGGTGGATGGTATCTATACCGCCGATCCAGAAAAAGATCCAAATGCACAGAAATTCGAACAAATCTCATTTACAGAAGTTTATGAGAAAGGATTGAATGTGATGGATATGACTGCATTCACGCTATGTCAGGAAAACAATCTTCCCATCATTGTTTTCGACATGAACAAATCAGGAAACCTAAAAAAATTGGCTGAAGGGGAAGATATCGGCACAATAGTTAGTTAATAAAGATTATCAAGATATGAATGAGTTAATTTCTCTCGAACTAGACGACTGTAAAGACGGCATGAATAAATCGGTAGCACATACCGAAAATGAATTGACAAAAATTCGTGCTGGAAAAGCAACTCCAGGCATGCTAGATGGCGTTTCTGTAGATTATTACGGCTCCGCTACACCATTGGCACAAGTAAGTAACGTCAACACGCCGGATGCGCGTACGATTGTAATTCAGCCGTGGGAAAAATCGCTGATTGGCGCTATTGAGAAAGCGATTGTTGATGCTAACTTAGGACTGAATCCTCAAAATGATGGTATTGTCATCCGTTTGGCAGTTCCTGCACTTACCGAGGAAAGAAGAAGAGATTTGGTTAAAAAGGTGAAAGAAGAAGCCGAACGCGGTCGTATTGCGATCCGCAACATCCGCAAGGACGCCAATGAGTCAATCAAAAAGTTGAAAAATGACGGCGTTTCCGAAGATGAAATAAAAACAGGCGAAGCAGAAGTGCAGAAACTGACAGACAGCTATATTGTCAAAGTGGATCAACTAGCAGAATTAAAAGAGAAAGACGTCATGACGGTTTAGGCATTCAGTCTTTTCTAAAAAATAAAAAAAGGATTTCTAGTTTATAGAAATCCTTTTTTTATTTTTGATAGAACCACGAAAATATAAACCCAACACAAGCAGATAACATGAAATCTATTAATCGAAGAAATTTCTTACGCCATTCTGGCCTCGGCTTAGCCGCAGCAGCGTTGGCGCCACATTGGCTATCCTGTAGCTCTTCAGATGATACTACTGGCTCTCCTTTCAAAAACATCGGAATTCAATTATTCACCCTCCGTGACTTGCTTGCTCAAGATGCGAAGATGGTGTTAGAGAATGTCGGAAAGATAGGCTATAAACATGTTGAAACATTTGGTGTAAACACCGAAAACAACAGTTTTTGGGGATTGCCGCTCGCCGATCTCACAAAGATTCTGAAAGACAATAATCTGAAAACACATAGTGGACATTACGATTTGACCAACTATTTCACCAAGGGCAGTACGCAACCCGAAGACCTAGATAAATATATAGAGATCGCACATACCCTGGACCAAAAATACATCGTGGCACCAGTACCTCCGATGAACGATCTGAATGGCTTAACGGCATCCGATTACCAATATTTTGCGGAGCAGTTAAACGCGGCTGGTGAATTGTCCAAGAAAGCAGGAATTAAAATGGCGTATCACAATCATTTTTGGGAATTCAGACCATTTGGCAATGGCACCAAAGGATTGGATATTCTGATTGCTTTTACCGACCCGGAACTCGTAGACTTTGAGCTGGATATTTATTGGACCGTAAAAGCCGGTGAAAAACCACAAACATACTTTGAAAAATATCCTAACAGATTTCCAATGTGGCATATCAAAGATATGGATCGTAATTTTAGCGACCCACTGGAAGTACCACAAGCCAATCCACGTACTGGTAAACGGGAGCCGATGCAACTGGAAGAAATCTTCAAACAAATCAAATACACAGAAGTAGGATCAGGAAGTATTGATTTTGCGAATATCATCCGTTTTGATGAGCAGTCAGGTTTGAAATATGCTTTTGTAGAACAAGATGAAATTTACATGCCCGACAAATTCGAAAGCATAAAGAAGAGCTATGACTATGTGCAGCGTAATTTAGCCGGATAACAATATCCCTGTCATTTTTGCAGTACTTTAAAAATTAAACAAGACATAAATGCTATATTTAGCTTAATCGAGGAATTGGAATATTTTTTGATTAAAGATCACTAAACATCAAGATAGAAGAATATGTATTGGATTATTTTTATAGGAATCGCCGTAATCAGTTGGATCGTACAATATCGATTCAAAAGTAAGTTTAAGAAATACTCAGAAACCCCTTTAACATCGGGTCTATCTGGTGCTGAGGTGGCTGAAAAAATGCTTCGTGATAACGGACTGACAGATGTAGAGATTATTTCGGTAGAAGGTCAACTGACGGATCACTATAATCCGGCGAATAAAACCGTAAACTTGAGCCCTGAAGTATATAATGGCCGTAGCGTAGCGGCAGCAGCAGTTGCTTCTCACGAATGTGGCCATGCGGTACAGCATGCTACAGCATACTCTTGGCTACAATTCCGGTCGGCAATGGTGCCAATCGTAAGTATCGCTTCACGAATGACTACCTGGGTACTGTTGGGTGGTATTTTACTCATGGCATTCTCCGGAAATATCTGGGTACTAGCTATCGGTGTGGGTGCGTTAGCTTTAACAACATTGTTTAGCTTTATTACACTTCCAGTGGAGTTCGACGCTTCGAACCGTGCTTTGGCTTGGTTAGATAGCGCGCAGATTACACATAGCACAGAGGAACATGATGGTGCAAAAGATGCGCTAAAGTGGGCAGCAATGACCTATGTAGTCGCTGCACTAGCTTCATTAGCTACCTTACTATACTACGCATACATCCTTTTCGGACGTAGAGATTAAGCAAGTAGCATTTTTAAAAAATTACAAAGCCGGGGCAGAGCTCCGGCTTTTTTTGTAGCTTTGCGCTACGTATCATATTGCGGATAATACAGGATTATGTTTTCAAACTTACAAGACAAATTAGACAGAGCGTTTAAAGTCCTTAAAGGACAAGGTAACATTACGGAAATCAACGTGGCAGAGACCATGAAAGAGATCCGGAAAGCATTGTTAGATGCCGATGTGAACTACAAAACGGCTAAATCTTTCACGGACGAGGTAAGAACAAAAGCATTAGGTCAAAATGTATTAACGAGCATCTCCCCTGGTCAGTTACTGACCAAGATTATGAGCGACGAACTAACCAACCTCATGGGTGGTTCCGTTACTGAATTAGAGATTACAAAAAATCCTACTGTCATATTAATCGCTGGATTGAATGGTGCCGGTAAAACGACCTTCTCTGGTAAACTAGCAAATTTCTTACGCGAAAACAAAGGTAAAAAACCTTTATTGGTAGCTGGAGACGTGTATCGCCCAGCGGCAATCGATCAGTTAGAAGTATTGGGACAGCAAGTAGGTGTTCCTGTCTATGTAGATCGTGCTTCCGAAGATCCAATTGCTATCGCTGTAGCTGGTGTTGAAGAAGCAAAACGCAATGGCAACAATGTAGTCATCATTGATACGGCCGGTCGCTTAGCGATCGACGAAGCGTTGATGAAGGAGATCACCGCGGTAAAAGACGCCACGCAACCACATGAAATTTTGTTCGTGGTGGATTCCATGACAGGACAAGATGCGGTAAATACAGCCAAAGCATTTAACGATCGCTTGGACTTCACCGGTGTTGTATTGACTAAGTTAGATGGTGATACGCGCGGTGGTGCGGCGCTATCGATCAAATCTGTTGTAAACAAACCGATCAAATTTATCGGTACTGGCGAGAAGATGGAAGCACTGGATGTGTTCCACCCAGATCGCATGGCTTCCCGTATCTTGGGTATGGGCGACGTGGTCTCTTTAGTAGAGCGTGCGCAGCAGCAATTTGATGAAAAAGAAGCGGCAGAACTTCAAAAGAAAATCCGCAAAAACAAGTTCGACTTCAATGACTTTAAATCCCAGATACAGCAGATCAAAAAAATGGGTAATATGAAAGATCTGATGGGCATGATTCCAGGTGTGGGTAAAGCCATTAAAGACATCGAGATTGAAGACGATGCCTTCAAACCTATTGAAGCAATCATCGATTCCATGACACCTTACGAACGTCAAAACCCAGATGTCATTGATCAAAAAAGACGCGTTCGTATTGCTAAAGGTTCAGGAACAAATATTGACGAAGTCAATAAGTTGATGAAGCAATTCGGAGATATGCGTAAGGTAATGAAACAAATGTCTAACCCGGGCATGATGTCTAAGATGATGCGCAATATGCCCAAATCTCCAGGCAAACCATTTTAATGGTGATCGGATAGATTTCTTTTATTTCTTGGACAGGTACATTTTCCTTAACTTTGTGCTATGGATGACCCCGCACAGTTATCGGAATATGGGAAAATACTATCTCTTGCGATAGTAGGACTTATTTTGGTGTGTGGTACGATCTTTACCGCGAAGCTGATTTCGCCAAAAAAACCTAATCCTATAAAATTAAGTACGTACGAATGTGGTGAAGAGGCCTTAGGAACGGCTTGGGTTCAATTCAATCCTCGATTCTATGTAGTTGCGCTTATTTTCCTGCTATTTGATGTAGAACTGATTTTTATTTTCCCTTGGGCTACTGTCTTCGGGAATGCAGAGTTCATCGCTTGGGACGGAAGATGGGGATGGTTTACTTTGATTGAAATGGCGATCTTTATTGGTATTTTAGTCGTTGGGTTAATTTACGTTTGGAAAAATGGAGATCTCAACTGGATAAGACCTAAGACACAGGTTCCTCATGTTGATGTCCCTATACCGGCATCGGCTTATGAGTCCATCAATCAGAAAAAGTATGTGGTACGCAGCCATCAGCAACATATCTTAGAGAGCACAGCAACCGTGATTACAGAAACAGAAAAGACGGCATCTACTAAGCCTGGTTTTACACCAAGATTTAGAAAAGCCAAAGATTAACGCATCATATGGAGCAAGCAGGACAACAGGGCGGTGTAATGATCGCCAAGATGGACGACCTATTAAATTGGGCTCGGCTATCTTCTCTTTGGCCACTCAGCTTCGGGATCGCCTGCTGTGCCATAGAAATGATGGGGGCCATGGCCGCCAATTATGATCTGGATCGCTTAGGCGTATTCCCTCGGCCCTCACCACGTCAATCTGACGTGATGATTATTGCCGGTACCGTTACATTTAAAATGGCTGACCGAATCAAAAAATTGTACGAACAAATGCCTGAACCCAGGTACGTTATCTCGATGGGGTCATGTTCTAATTGTGGTGGTCCCTACTGGCAGCATGGTTATCACGTGGTAAAGGGAGTGGACAAGATCATCCCAGTAGATGTGTATGTACAAGGCTGTCCGCCGAGGCCAGAGGCATTGATTGGTGCATTTTTAGAATTACAGAAAATAATAGAAAAGGAAAATCTGCTCAGGGATAATATCTTCCCGCAAGCAGTATTAAATACATAATATGGGAAAAGATTTTTATGGGGACTTACGTTTGGGTATTCTGGGCGGTGGCCAATTAGGCCGTATGCTTATCCAAGACGCGATTAATTACAACGTGAACATTCACGTGTTGGATCCTGACCAGAATGCCCCTTGCAAACGACTCTGTAACCACTTTGAAGTAGGCTCCCTTGCCGACTTCGACACCGTGTACAACTTCGGTAAAGGTCTAGATTTGATCACTATCGAAATCGAAAAAGTGAATGTAGACGCCTTAGAAAAATTAGAAGATGAAGGCGTCGTGGTCTACCCGCAATCACGGGTTATCCGCTTAATTCAGGACAAAGGCCTACAAAAACAATTCTTCAAACAGAATGATATTCCTACAGCACCCTTTCAATTTGTATCTGCCAACGAAGGCTTGCGTCAAATAGATTGGTCATTCCCGTACATACAAAAACTACGTAAAGACGGCTATGATGGAAAAGGTGTAAAGAAAATAAACAGCGCTTCAGATTATGAAACGGCTTTTAACGAACCTTCCATTATCGAAAAGATGGTAGACTTCGAGAAAGAAATAGCCATCATTGTTGCGCGTAACGATCAGGGAGATGTATCTACCTTTCCGATGGTAGAGATGGAGTTTAATCCACAGGCCAATTTGGTCGAATTCCTAATATCTCCTTCCACGTATTCCAACGAAATACAGACGGAAGCGGAAGAGATTGCCAAGAAAATTGCACATGATCTGCAGATCGTTGGTGTTTTGGCAGTAGAGATGTTTCTCACTAAAACTGGAGAAATCCTCGTAAACGAATTGGCTCCAAGACCCCATAATAGTGGTCACCAAACTATTGAAGGAAATGTGACCTCACAATTTAACCAGCACTTGCGTGCGATTTTTAACTTGCCACTAGGCGATACGTCGACGATCAATCATGCGGTGATGGTCAATGTGCTGGGAGAAGATGGATACGATGGCTTGGCAAAGTACGAGGGAGTAGAAGATGTATTAAGTATCGATGGTGTGTATTTGCATCTGTACGGCAAAAAAATAACAAAACCTTTTCGCAAAATGGGACACGTATGTATCGTGCATGCAGACCGCGAAACGGCCATCACTAATGCGCGCAAAGTGCAATCTATTTTAAAAGTTAAAGCATAATGACAACGAACAATCCGTTAATCGGCATTATCATGGGTAGCAAATCCGACCTTCCTGTGATGCAAGATGCTATCGACGTACTGAAGCATTTAAACGTACCTTTCGAAGTATCGGTCGTCTCTGCACACCGTACGCCTCAGCGTATGTTTGACTACGCAAATGCTGCCGCAGAACGCGGTCTTAAGGTAATCATCGCGGGCGCGGGTGGCGCAGCACATCTGCCAGGCATGGTAGCTTCTATCACGCACTTGCCGGTAATTGGCGTGCCAGTCAAATCATCCAACTCCATTGATGGCTGGGATTCGATCTTATCAATTTTGCAGATGCCCAATGGCATACCTGTCGCTACTGTTGCATTGAATGCAGCAAAGAATGCGGGAATTCTGGCAGCCCAAATGGTGGCTATTGCAAATCCAGAAGTTACCGAAAGATTGATCGCTTTTAAAATGGATCTGAAAGAGAAAGTAGAGCAAACAGCCACAGAAGTAGAGAATATCCGTTTTTAAAACAATCTCTACAAGAAAATAAACGGGATAGTAAAGCCTAATGCAGCTGTACTATCCCGTTTGAAGTATCATCTGGTGATCTTCTATCATCTTACGCAAATTACTCAAAGCATATCGCATACGTCCCAAGGCCGTATTGATACTGACTTCTGTCACATCAGCGATATCTTTAAAGCTCATGTCGCAAAAATGTCTCATAATCAGCACTTCTTTCTGATCGTCTGGAAGGAGCTGGATAAGCTTTTTAAGGTCTACATCTCGCTGATCTTTTACCAGCTTAGATTCGGCATTGTCGTCCGAAAACTGTAACACTTCAAAAATATCAAACCCATCATTGCTAACCACGGATGGTGCCCTTTTCTCTTTACGGAAATGATCGATAACCATGTTGTGTGCAATGCGCATAACCCAAGGCAAAAACTTACCTTCATCATTATAGCGACCTGCCTGCAAGGTATTGATTACTTTTATAAAAGTCTCTTGGAATATATCTTCGGCCAGGAAGTCGTCCTTGACCTGAAGGTAGATCGACGTGAAAATCTTCGATTTATGTCGTTCTAGAAGAACCTGAAGGGCTCTTTCATCACCTGAAACGTACGCTTGGATCAACTCTTGATCACCCAATTTTTTTAATATTTTCATAATGGTCTCCTAATAATTAAGAGTTATGTCCTTTTTTGCGTAGGGTTGTTTCGATAGGCGAACTTTGTTTTAGTGCTTTCCAAATTGAATCAAAATATCTGACTATTCAAATACTTTGCTCATCTTTTTAACGTTTATTCACACTGTATTGCTACAAAAATAGCTCCACTTTTCTCAAAGTGAAGCTATTTATTAATGTTATTTTTTAATACTATTTGTAAAGCGGAAATTTACCCATTAGCTCTACCACTTTACCATGTATAGTAGCCAATTGAGTGTCATTACCAGCATTGATCAATGCCTCGTCGATCAATTCACCAATTTGGATAATTTCGGTCTCTTTAATACCACGTGTAGTGATTGCAGCAGTACCAAAACGCACTCCAGAAGTGACAAATGGAGAACGGGTATCAAAAGGAACCATATTTTTATTTGTGGTAATACCCGCTTTTCCTAATACAGCTTCCGCTTCTTTACCTGAAATGTCTTTGTTGCGTAGGTCCACCAGCATCAGGTGATTATCCGTACCACCAGAAATAATGTGATAATCTTTCTCCACAAAAAACTGCGCTAATGCTGCTGCATTTTTCTTGACTTGTACAATATAATCCATGTACGAATCTGTCAATGCTTCACCATAAGCAATCGCTTTCGCAGCAATAGTGTGCTCTAATGGACCACCTTGCGTACCTGGAAATACCGCTAGATCTAACAACTGGGTGATCGTACGCACATCCCCTTTCGGGCCCTTGATACCCCAAGGATTCTCAAAATCCTGCCCTACCATAATCATACCTCCACGTGGTCCGCGCAACGTTTTGTGCGTAGTAGTGGTTACAATATGACAATGTGGAAGAGGATCTGACAACAAGCCACGTGCAATTAATCCTGCCGGATGCGAAATATCAGCGACTACCAGAGCACCTACCTCATCCGCTACTTTGCGGATACGTGGATAATCCCAATCGCGTGAATACGAAGAAGCACCACAAATAATTACTTTTGGCTTCTCACGACGTGCCGTTTCCTCCAATTGATCGTAATCGATCAAACCAGTTTCTTTGACAACACCATAAAAATGCGGTTCATACAATTTACCGGAAAAGTTAACTGGAGAACCATGTGTTAGGTGACCACCATGCGAAAGATCAAAGCCTAAGATTTTATCCCCTGGCTTTAAAATTGCTAAAAACACGGCAGCATTCGCTTGCGCTCCAGAGTGAGGTTGTACATTCACCCATTGTGCACCGAAAAGTTGTTTAGCACGATCAATAGCGATATCTTCAATCTTGTCAACCACCTCACAACCACCATAATAGCGTTTTCCCGGCAAGCCTTCCGCATACTTGTTCGTTAAAACAGAACCAGCAGCTTCCATCACTTGCTTGCTTACAAAGTTTTCTGAGGCAATCAATTCAATGCCTTCTTCTTGACGTTTTAGCTCCTCAGCTATCAGATTAAATATAGCCTGATCTCTTTCCATATTGTATGTAAATTTAGTAGATTTTAAACCCTAATAATGAGTAGCAAATATACTTCTTATTTAAATAACTTATCTAAAATCTGAGGCTATTTTAGTCTATCTGCTGCAGGCGTTCATTTCGAATACTGGAAATGTAGCGATAGTGTCAAAAACATACAGCTCAAAAGTTTGTACTAAAAAATATGTATTTTTGTTAAGGATTAAAGATTAAACGGTAAGGATTATGAGTACAGAAAGTATAGTAGCTCCAGCACCTCTTACATTGACGGATGGAGCTGTAAAAGAATTACGAAAACTGATAGATCAGCAAGAGATTAGTCCTGACTTCGGATTACGCGTAGGAGTTGAAGGCGGAGGCTGTTCGGGCATGAGCTATATCCTAGGCTTCGATCAAAAGAAGGATGGAGATAGCGAATATACTATTGAAGGCATCCGTGTATTCATGAACAAAGGACATGGTTTATACCTTGCAGGCATGGAAGTGGATTTCAAGAACGGATTGGATGCCAGAGGATTCACCTTCAATAACCCCAATGCTTCTAGCACATGCGGCTGTGGCAGTTCGTTCTCTGCGTAAGCAAAATTAGACCATTTTAACAGCTTTTTAAAAGCCGTATAACATCAGTTGATGTGTTATACGGCTTTTACTCTTTCTATTGAGGCTATCGTTGAACCTAGTAGTTAAGTGCAAGCCCGATACCAAATCCCATATCGCTATCGTAATGCGTGCGCACCCCTATATTCTTTGTGATAATGTAGCGCAAATCACCCATGTATTCGAAATCGGTATTAATCATAAACCCCGCTCGCAATCGTTTTGAAATGGGTATATCTTCACGCATTAAACCAAAACGAACGATTCCGTCGTGATAAATTTCCGCCTGAAAATTGATTAACATAGGCAAAGTGTACATCAAACCTAAACTTACCGCGCTTCTGTTATCCTTGTTATTGGCCTGACCGAACAAATTATTTTCATGCTCATCCATTCCCATTTTTCGATAACGCCAATCAAAACCAATAAAAGGCATAAACCATTGCATCTTTCCAAAGTATCGACCAAAATGAGTTTCTACCTCATAGCCATGCATGTCGTTATAACCTAAGCGCCATTCCGTGCCCAGGCTCCAACGGGTGTTTTGCAACATGGCAGACCCGTCATTCCCATTGGTTGCAAAGTCGTTTTCTACCATGAAATGCGACATGTTGCTTTCATTTTGCAAGGCTTTATACGCTTTATTTCTATCAGCAAGGTGGGGGTTTTGATAATCGCCCACCGCGAAAACACGATTCATGCCCGCCATCATATGGTACAGAATGTGACAATGGAAAAACCAATCGCCTTCCTCATTTGCTAAAAATTCAATCGTATCCGTTTCCATCGGCATTACATCGATTACATTTTTAAGTGGTGCACTCTTCCCTTTACCATTTACGATTCTGAAATCAAATCCGTGCAAATGCATGGGGTGCCGCATCATCGAATTGTTATAAATTGCGATACGCAACACCTCACCTTTCCTTACAGGAATTTTATCGGCTTCGGAAAGCACTTTATTATCCATGCTCCAAACATATCGGTTCATATTTCCGGTAAGCGTAAATTTAAGTTCCTTGACAGGCGCATCGCTGGGAAGTTCTGTATCGCGAGTAGATTCGAGCATCGCATAATTCAATGTGACAATATCACCTAGAGCATTCGCATCATACTGATTCACGTTGGGATGCTTTTCTGTTTGACTATGATTGTGATGACTAAGATTCCCCGCCGATTTACCGGATATTTCAGGATACATAACCACATTCATATCCATCTGATTGAGACTCATTTTCATTCCCATATCGTCTAGATTTCCATCCATCTTCATCATACCATTCATCATTTTCATGCCTTCAAAATAGTGAAGCCTCGGCAACCGAGATATCAACTGCTTTATACCATTTCCGATGAAATAGCTTGCCGATTGCGTTCTATCTTCTGTGGTTGCCAAAAATTCGTAAGATAGACTATCTTGCGGAATCGTGACGACCACATCATACGTTTCTGAAACCGCGATAATCAATCGATCTACGTCGATGGGAATGACATCATTCCCATCACTAGCTACCACGGTCATTTTACCTCCAGCATATCGTAACCAAAAATAAGAAGAAGCGCCTCCATTGGAGATTCTCAAACGAACCTTATCCCCAGCTTTTAAAGGCTTTCCACCGACAGAATCAAAATCTGTAGAAGGTGCACCGTTCATTAAAACCTTATCATAATACACATCGCTCACATCCATAGCAAGCATACGCTTCCATTCGTTCGTCAACTTCACACCGAACTTTCGCTCTTTGATCGCTTCACCATAAGATTGCGTAGCTCCTTTTTTAATCGCCGCCCAATCGTTTGCATTGTGCAACATCCTATTTACATTATTAGGATTGAGATTTGTCCACTCGCTCAACACGATAGGAACCGTCGGCAGATCGTCGATTCCCCTGCGAAACGTTTTATCATCCTTCCGCTTTTCAAACACCAAATTACCGTACATACCTATCTGCTCTTGCAAACCCGAATGTGAATGATACCAGTGTGTTCCGTTTTGAACAACCGGAAATCGATACGTAAAATTTGTTCCAGGTTTTATCGGCTGTTGAGTCAGATGAGGAACACCATCTTCCTTATTTGGCAGAAATACGCCGTGCCAATGCAGCGAGGTATTTTCTTTTAGCAGATTATGTACGACTATCTCGGCTGTATCCCCTTCGATAAATGTCAGTGTAGGCATCGGAATTTGTCCGTTCACAGCGATTGCTCGCTTTGATTTTCCAGCGTAATTGACCAAAGTATCCTTCACGTACAAATCATAGTGAACGATCTTTTGCGCAGATACCGGGTGGACCAATAGCGTTGCTAAAAGCACGACATAACATAGCCGGTAGATCTTATTTTTCATCATTATCTTGAGATTCTTATGTCCACATCTAACCAATAACTAGCTTAAATATGCAGAAATACATCATTTGATAGTCTCTATGGTGCTACCACAGCTTAGCATTTTAGAACCGTAGTATGGATTTTTGATTTCACTCTCTTTGCTCAACCAAGTGGCACCTTTACCGTCATTGGCCATAGGACATTGTTGATAATAAATGGCTTCTCCAAGTTCTGATCCTTTAGCTAACGCGAACATATGCTCAGACAACACGATAAACTGCTTGCGCTGATCAGCAATCTGTTTGGCAATGACCATCTTTTCGACGTCGGCAGTAAGTAATTTCACCACCTTCATCCATATTTCATGCTCATTGGAGGTCAGGGTATTCATCTCCACAGCCTTAATACTTTCTGCCAACTTAACAGCACTTTTTGCTGCGGCAGCTTGGTTCTCTTTTACTAACGCATCTTTCAAAGAAAAGTAGCTTGCAAATAACACATCCAACTGATTGCCTTGATGTGTAGCATTCGATTCCGCGACGTGTTGGTGGTCTTCGCCCGAAGAATGGTTTGACATATCGCCCGAGTTACTTTGATTATCAGACTTGATTTCGCGATCGTATTGGCAGCATTCATGGAGGCTAGCATACACCTCATCAGGTGCTCTAAATTTGGCATTATCATACCCAGCAAGCGCAATTTGCTTTAAGATATCATCGGAGCTTGTCTTTTCGGTATCATAACTTAGTGTAGCCTTATTTTCTTGCCCGTTCCAAACCACGTTGGATACGTTTTTTATATTTCCTGCTTTTTCAATGGTTTCTTTGCACATTTCACAATTACCATTAACTTTTACAATTTCCGTTTTTAGGTTTTTGATTTGCGCGAAGCTATTTTGAACGGATAAAAACACAGCGATTGCCAACACGACATACGTGATTAATTTCATGACATAAATAATTTGAGAATCAGACCATAAACAGGCTTGATTCGATTAGAAAATAAAATTGAAGGGCGATGAATTCGTTTCAAAAAAAATATAATATCATCTTTTGAAACAATAGATTTTCGGCTTTGTAGCCGTAAAAATTAACCTATTTTCGGCGGCTGCCAAATAGAACAAAAGCCGGAGGATGTATTGGCTTTAGTATATATAAACTTATCTTTTTTCTTGTAGAAGAAGGATTGGCATTCCGAGTGCATATGAGGTGGAATGATCACCTGAGTTAGATGAAAAGTTACACAATGACAAGATGAATGTTGACAATGTCCGTTACAATCAGATTTCTGACTGCCGTCTTCGATCGGATGATCACAAGTATGTTTTTGATCTCCTACCATAGCAGGATGGTCGCTATCCAACCTCCCACGATCTTGATCCTGCTGGGCGCAACAAGACTTCTCCATTTCGGAAGATTTGCCGCAGGCCAAAATTTCCATTGGAGCAAATAAAAACCCAAATGCCACTATAAGTAATATGACAGCTTTCCCTAGCATCTATAGACAAATATAATGATTTTTGGAATCACATTGAATTGGATTACTGTTCTTTGCAAATAAATAAAGCAGATACATTCGAAAAAATAATCACCAAATCAAAATAGCGATAATTAATGATCCACGTAGCGCCGATTTTACAGGCGAAATCCTCACCACGGATCAGTTTATCCTTTCGACGAAATTATGTAAATTAGCGCCCTTGTAAATTGATATCCACAGTTATGTACAAAGAATATAAACAGTTGAACTTGCCCGAAATCGGAAAAGAAGTATTGAAGCGTTGGGAAACCGACAAAATCTTCGAAAAAAGTATTTCTAACCGTCCTGCCAGCAAGCCTTATACTTTCTACGAAGGTCCTCCATCTGCTAATGGTATGCCCGGCATCCACCATGTAATGGCGCGAGCTATTAAGGATATATTCTGTCGTTATAAGACCTTAAAAGGTTTTCAGGTCAAACGTAAGGGCGGCTGGGATACACATGGTTTGCCGATAGAATTGGCGGTGGAAAAAACGCTAGGTATTACCAAGGAAGATATCGGTAAAAAAATCAGCGTAGAAGCCTACAACGAAGCATGTAGAAACGAGGTAATGCGTTATACGGATGTATGGAACGACCTGACTATGAAAATGGGCTACTGGGTCGATCTGGAAAATCCATATATTACGTACAAAAACAGCTATATCGAAACATTATGGTTTCTCTTGCAGAAACTGTATAAAAAAGGATATTTATACAAGGGATATACCATACAACCCTATTCTCCTGCGGCGGGAACAGGATTAAGCTCGCATGAGCTGAACCAGCCGGGCACTTATCAGGATGTGAAAGATACGACGATCGTCGCGCAATTTCGCCTAGACAAAGCGCAGGTTCACCCATTGATGGACACCTTGGCAGAAACCCCGGAAGAAGATGTCGCTTTCATCGCCTGGACCACCACGCCGTGGACCTTGCCGTCCAACACGGCTTTGGTCGTGGGTAAAAATATTGACTATGTAAAGGTGCGTACGTTCAACCAGTATACGGGTGAGCCGGTTTCTGTTGTGCTAGCGCAAAACTTGATTAACAAACACTTCAAAGCCGAAGGAAAGGATGCATCGTTTCCGGATTACAAACTGGGCGACAAAGTAATCCCTTGGGAAATTGCCGCCACATTCAAAGGCGAGCAATTGGTTGGATTACGCTATCTTCAGCTCATGCCCTACATCACTTCGGATGAATTGATCGAAAAAGCCTTCCGCGTAATTCCCGGAGATTTCGTTACGACGGAAGATGGTACTGGTATTGTACATGCCTCTCCTACGTATGGAGCGGACGATTTTCGGGTAGCCAAAGAACACGGTGTGCCCGCTATTTTGGTGAAAGATGAAAATGGCAAGGATGTGCCTACGGTAGATCGCACGGGTCGTTTTGTAAAAGAAATTACCGACTTCGCTGGCCGCTTTGTTAAAGAAGAATATTACACCAACGAAGAACGTGCTGATAAAGACTTCCGCCCGACAGATGTCTTGATTGCGATCAAGCTCAAGGAAGAAAATAAAGCATTTGACGTCAAGAAATACGAACACACCTACCCGCATTGTTGGCGGACGGATAAACCGATCTTATATTACCCGCTGGATAGCTGGTTCATCCGCACGACCGCGGTGAAAGATCGTTTGGTCGCGTTGAATAAAACCATCAATTGGAAGCCAGAGGCCACCGGAACAGGACGTTTTGGCAATTGGTTGGAAAATTTAGTAGACTGGAACCTGTCTCGTTCGCGTTACTGGGGTACTCCCCTTCCGATTTGGCGCAGTGAAGATGAAAATGAAGAGATCTGTATCGGCTCCATTACAGAACTAAAGACACGTTTGGAGACCGCTGTGCAATCAGAAGTGTTAACCGCTAATGAGAAAGCGGTCAATCAATCGTATTTGGATAAGTTTGGCACCGAAGAACTGGATCTGCACCGTCCTTATGTGGATGATATTATATTGGTATCTGATGGCGGACAGAAGCTATTCCGGGAGCCGGATTTGATTGACGTATGGTTCGATTCAGGAGCCATGCCTTATGCACAATGGGGATTGGATCAGGAGAAGCTTGCCGCTGGCGAGGACTTCCCTTTCCATCCAGATTTTTTAAATGCTTTCCCAGCAGATTTTATTGCCGAAGGGGTTGACCAGACACGTGGTTGGTTTTTCACCCTGCATGCGATATCTACCATGGTCAAGGATTCGGTCGCATTCAAGAATGTCATTTCCAACGGCTTGGTATTGGATAAAAATGGCAACAAGATGTCCAAACGATTGGGCAATGCTGTTGATCCATTCAGCACCCTGGAAAAATACAGTGCAGATGCCACACGCTGGTACATGATCAGCAATGCATCACCATGGGAAAACTTAAAATTCAACGAAGAAGGATTAGATGAAGTGCGTCGCAAATTCTTCGGCACCATCTATAATACCTATGCCTTTTTTGCGCTGTATGCGAATATCGACCAATTCTCTTACAGCGAACCGGATATCGCTTTAGCGCAACGCCCCGAGATCGACCGTTGGGTATTATCGTTGCTACACAGCTTAACGCAGGAAGTAGACAGATATTATAATGACTACGAGCCAACCAAAGCAGCACGGGCCATACAAACCTTTGTGGATGAAAACCTGAGCAACTGGTACGTCCGCTTATGTCGTCGTCGCTTCTGGAAAGGGGAGTATAGTGCCGATAAGATTTCTGCTTACCAAACGCTGTATACCTGTTTGGACACCCTTTCTAAACTGATTGCTCCAATTGCACCATTCTTTGCAGACAACTTATATCTGGATCTAAATAATGCGACAAAAAAGGAGTCGTTTGAATCCGTGCATTTAGCCGATTTCCCATTATTCAGCACCGACGTGATCGATACAGATCTTGAAGAACGCATGCGCTTAGCACAGGATGTATCTTCGCTCACCTTATCCCTGCGTAAGAAAACCGGTATCAACGTACGTCAGCCTTTAGAGAAAATTTTGTTGCCCGTGCTAGATAGCGCTTTCCAAGAGAAAGTAGAAAAGGTACAGGAGTTGATTTTATCAGAGACGAATATTAAGCAAATTAATTTCATCACAGATACAACTGGTATTATTAAGAAAAAAATTAAACCGAATTTTAAGGCTTTGGGCGCTAAAGTTGGAAAGGATATGAAGACGGTTGCTGCCGCTATTCAGGCATTCAGCGCGGAAGATATTCAGCATCTAGAAACCAACAATCAACTGGTGTTGAACAACCTACCCTATACCATCACGCTTGAAGATGTGGAGATCATTGCCGAGGATGTAGAGGGCTGGCAAGTGGCCAATTTAGGAAGGCTCACGGTGGCGTTAGACGTACATATCACGCCAGAATTGCGGAAAGAGGGTCTTGCAAGGGAATTGATCAATAGAATTCAAAATATTCGCAAGGATAAGGGATTTGCAGTAACCGATCGTATCACAGTGACTATCAGTGACAACACAGAAATCAGAGAAGCGGTTACCGATAATTTGTCGTATATTTGCACCGAGATTTTAGCAGACGCCCTCAACTTTGGCAGTATTTCTGTAGGAGACAGCGTTGAGATAGACGAAAAGAATTTATTGCTATTGGTTGAAAAAAATTAAATTATGGAAAAATTTGAAAAAACACGTTATGGCGACGCGGAACTTCAAGAATTTAAAGCAATAATTCTTGAAAAACTACGCGTAGCTAAAGAGGAACTTTCTTCCTTGACCAAATCGTTAAGCAATAGCAATGCGAATGGTACAGATGATACCGCTGGCACGTACAAAACCTTGGAAGATGGCTCTGCCACTTTAGAGAAAGAACAGATCAATCAGTTAGCGGCTCGTCAAAAGAAGTTTATCGACAATCTGGAAGCTGCCTTGGTACGTATAGAAAATAAGACCTATGGTGTGTGTCGTGAGACAGGAAAGCTAATTCAGAAGGAGCGCTTGAAAGCAGTACCACATACTACATTAAGTATCGAAGCGAAAAACAAGCAATACTAGACATTAATTTTACAATTTAAAACTGTCCAAATGGCCGGAGTTTACTATTTATCAGAGTAGACTCCTATATTTGGACAGTTTTACTGTTTTGTATATATACATGAAAGCCTACTTACGTCCTTTACTTTTAATTTTTGCGCTATTACTTATCGATCAGCTTTCCAAATTCTGGGTAAAGCTGAGTATGACTATCGGACAGGATATCCCTGTGCTCGGCGATAAGTTCTTAATCCATTTTATCGAAAACAATGGTATGGCTTGGGGCATGGAGTTCGGTGGTGACTATGGCAAGCTACTGCTTACCTTATTTCGTATTGCTGCCAT
Source organism: Sphingobacterium sp. lm-10 (assembly GCF_023554555.1). Taxonomy (NCBI): domain Bacteria; kingdom Pseudomonadati; phylum Bacteroidota; class Sphingobacteriia; order Sphingobacteriales; family Sphingobacteriaceae; genus Sphingobacterium; species Sphingobacterium sp. lm-10. The sequence goes on along the minus strand of NZ_JAMJWC010000002.1, from coordinate 809,429 downwards.
ATGCGGTATTGGGTACGGCCTGCATCATATGATCAAAAATAATTACCACAAAGGCTTTATCCTGAATGTGGCATTAATCATGGCAGGAGCTATGGGTAATATCATCGATAGCGTATTCTATGGACGCATCTTTAGCGAAAGTACCTTCTATCAAAAAGCAGAACTATTCCCAGCCGGAGGTGGCTACGCTCCGTGGTTTCACGGGAAAGTGGTGGATATGCTGTACTTCCCTCTTTTCGAAGGCACATTCCCAACCTGGTTCCCTGTTTGGGGAGGAGAGCACTTTTTGTTCTTTAGTCCCGTATTTAATGTAGCAGACTCCGCGATATCGGTAGGTGTATTTCTCATCTTAATCTTTCAGAAACGATATTTTAAGGACGAAGAAGCACAGCAAGCCGAGCAGAAAGCCAGCGTGGTTGAACACTAAAACAGTATTTCCAAAGAACGCTATATGACTTTCTCTCACTTATTTTCCTGGACGACTGCCCTACTATTGTTCATCAGTACGACTGCTGTATTCGGACAGGCCAGTAAGGCTATCTTGAAACAACATATCTACTATCTGGCTTCTGATGAAATGAGGGGACGGGAGACGGGCAGTGCTGAAGTAGAGCAGGCAGCGCAATACATCCAAGAGGCCTTCAAAAAATACGGACTCCAACCAAAAGGCACAGAAGGTTATCGACAGGATTTTACCGCTAAAATTACCCGGGTACCTGTTAATGACTCTTTGCGTAATGCCGCCAATATTATTGGATTTCTGGATAATGGTGCTGCCAAAACGATTGTTATCGGTGCGCATTATGATCATCTTGGGCACGGCAAAATTGGAGGATCGCGCGACACGCTACATATTGGAGAGATTCATAACGGAGCGGACGACAATGCATCCGGCGTAGCCGGGTTGTTGGAGCTGGCGCGGCACTACAGTCAAAACGAAGTGCAAGAGCCATTCAACATGCTCTTCATTGCCTTCGGCGCAGAGGAACTCGGTCTGTTAGGCTCCAAACATTTTACGAATAACCCCACGATTCCTCTAAATCAGATTCACTGGATGCTAAACATGGATATGATTGGTCGCTATCAGACGGACAATGGTTTAGCTATCATCGGACATGGCACCAGCCCTGCATTTGTGGAGATCTTTGACGGGGTGACGAGTAATATTAAATTCTATACAAGCAAAGATGGGAATGGCGGATCAGACCAAACTTCTTTTTATAAGAAAAATATCCCGGTACTCTTCTTTCATACCGGCGGACACCCTGACTACCACATGGCTAGCGATGACCCGGATAAAATTGATTACAAAGCGCTACAATCAATCGTAGATCTGGAGATAAAAGTGATTGACCGATCCATGAGCGTTGCGGAGATGCCTTTTCAATGGACCAATTAAACCTTTAAATCTCACAATCAATGCGCATACTGGTAACAGGTTCTAACGGATTTCTTGGACAAAAGTTGGTGAAGCGATTGGCCGCCGAGTCTGGTTACCACTTATTTTGCACGTCGGGCTCACCGGACCGTATTAGTCAGGATATTTCGCATGATTTCTTGCAGGCTGATTTCAGTGATCCATCCGCGTTACTCGACACGATCAAAAGCTTTCGACCAACCCACATTATTCATACAGCAGCTATAAGTAGTGTGGATGTATGTGAAAAAGATCCTGTCCAATGTCAAACCGTTAATGTCGATATCGTCCGTGAGTTGGCAACTGTTGCGCATGCACAAGATATTCATCTCACCTTTCTATCTACCGACTTTGTGTTCGATGGAAAGCAAGGATCTTATTTGGAAACGGATCCTACTACCGCATGTAATGCTTATGGGCAAAGCAAGATCGACGCCGAAAAACTACTCCAGCAGTCGGGATGCCGACATGCCATTCTGCGCACCATTCTAGTATATGGCACGCCAAACAAAGGAAGTAGTGGACGTAATCTAGTCATCTGGGCAAAGGAAGCTTTATCAAACAAAGAAACGATTCGTGTAGTCTCCGACCAATGGCGCATGCCTACCTGGGTAGAAGATCTGGTAGAAGCATGTCATTTGGCTGCGAAGCAACATGCAGAAGGAATCTACCACATTAGTGGAGGAGAGATGATGTCGATTCAAGAAGTGGTACAAGAAGTAGCTCATTTTTGGAATTTAGATCAGACACTCATCACACCGATCAGGGCAAAAGAGATTGGCCAAGACAAAAATAGGCCACGAAAAACAGGCTTTGTACTGGATAAAGCCAAAGCCGAACTAGGCTATACACCTACCGCTTTTCGTACTTCCTTGAAAAGGATCGACGAAGAATTAAATAGTATTTAAATTTCAAATTACATATGCAAGCAAAATCAGCCAGTCATTCGTATACAGAGATGAACGAATTGGTACTTCCCAATGACACCAATACATTTGGAAATCTGATGGGGGGAAAACTCTTATACTGGATGGATATCTGTTCGGCGATGGCTGCACAAAAACATTGTAATAATGTGGTGGTAACTGCATCGGTAGATAATGTATCTTTCAAAAGGCCGGTAAAGTTAGGAGAAGTGGTCACTATTAAAGCTCAGGTTACGCGGGCTTTTAACAGCTCGTTAGAGGTACGTATGGAGGTTTTTGCACAAAATCTCCCGAAAGGCACTAAGGAAAAGTCCAATGAAGCATACTATACGTTTGTCGCATTGAACGAAGAAGGAAAGCCCAAAGCGGTGCCCATGCTTATTCCCGAAACTGAAGGTGAAAAAACCTTATATACCTCTGCACTACAAAGACGAGAGCTCCGTCTGATCTTATCTGGAAAGTTGAAACCGGAAAATGCTGAAGTATTACAAGATCTGATTAAACTGTTTCAAAGAGGAGAATAGCTAAGCTTAGCTATTCCCCATTTCTACGATGCGGTCAAATTCTGCTTGCTTGAGCGGCATCACAGATAGACGACCTTGTCTTACCAAGGCTACATCTTCGAGCATTTTGTCGGCTTTGATCGCTTCTAACGTTACAGGGCGTTCAAAAGATTGCACTGGTGCCAAATCAACCACCACCCATTTCTCATCTTCGGTAGTAGGATCCTGATAGTATTCTTTCACTACCTTCGCCATTCCAACGACTTCTTTCCCTTCATTACTGTGATAGAAAAGAACCAAATCACCTTTCTGCATGGCTTTCATGTTATTGCGCGCCTGATAGTTGCGTACGCCGTCCCAAAAGGTTTCACCATCCTTATTAAACTGTTCCCAACTGTATTTGAAGGGTTCTGATTTCACTAAAAAGTAATTCATATGCTACAACGAATAAATGCTTTAACGATTCCTTCCCTAGCTCTGAGGCTCAATTACTTCCATCTTTTCGGCAAAGTGCGCACAGAAGTCACGAAGATCGCCGATCACTTTCTCTGCCATCGGATCTCCTCCAGAAGCGCGCAAAAAGGAATCTCCCATCGTTTGTACCGTTTCGTAAAAGAAACGTTTCATCTCATCATAAGGCATATCTTTGGTCCACAAATCAATACGCAGCGAATTCTTATATTGCGCATCCCACAAGGCCAAGAACATCGCTTTCGAAGTCATCTCATCCGATGTTTCTCCATCAGATGAAGACCAACGAATCGTCTCCGGAACATTTTTATCATCTAACTCAACATTGAGTTTTATTTCTGCTTTCTTCATATCTCTTACTAAAATTAAAAACGTTTTTAATGGCCATTATAGCCTTAAATTGAGATCATTTACATGATCTTGATCAGCACGGCACATACCGCTGTAGATACGATAAATGCGATCTGCATCCACCATAGCTTTTGTGTATCCCGCGCCCACAGCCTAAATAAAATATCAACCACTAGCACCACAATCACTAATAGAATAAGCCAGCCCCATGAAAATAGGGCTTTGCCCTCCTCTCCCATTTCGGAAATTGCCCAAACCAGGATGCATGCCAGCACGATATTTAAAGGAGACAATCTCATCGGCGCTTTGCGGGCTTTTTGGTTATCCGTTTTTTACCACCAGACTTGCCATTTGGCTTCGGTGTGAATTTCTTCTCGTGGAAAGCGCCTTTGAAATCCGGATTTTCCTTACGCATCTGCATATCGATCTCCCGCGCAATGGCTTGCCTTTCATCAAAACCGGTGGGCTCCACAATCACTCCTTCCGGCAATTCCATGACTGGAATAGTTTGCCGAATCAGTTTTTCTATTTTCTTGACATAATACTCTTCCGCCGGATTGCAGAACGTAATGGCGTCGCCACTATTAAATGCTCTACCCGTACGACCGATACGATGTACATAATCTTCAATCACAATCGGTACGTCGAAGTTGATCACATGGCTCACATTGGATACATCCAAACCTCTTGCAGCCACATCGGTAGCAACCAGGATACGAATATCTCCCTCTTTGAAAGCATTGATGGAATTGATTCGTGTATTTTGTCCTTTGTTCGCATGAATCACACGCACGGTATCTGACCCATATTTGCGATCCAAATACACAAAGATATTGTCGGCTACGGTCTTCGTTTTACAAAAAACGATGACACGATGAAAAGCTTCATCGTCTTTGAATAAGACCTGCAACAGATTGAGCTTAGTCCTTAAGTTAGGTGCTTTATATAATGACTGTGTAACGGTTGCCGCTGGTGTCGCTTGTTCAGTTACTTCAATAACCGTAGGGAAAGCAAGAAAGTCACCGGCAATCTTACGTACCAATTCACTCATCGTAGCCGAAAACAACATGTTTTGCCGTTTTCTAGGCAGCACTTCTAAGATGCGGTGAATCTTGCCGATAAAGCCCATATCCATCATCTTATCGGCTTCATCCATCACCAGAAACTTAATCATTTTGGTCTGGATGTGCTCTGATAGGTAAAGATCTAGGAAGCGACCTGGCGTGGCTACGATGATATCGCAACCCTTCTCCAGCTGCTCCTTTTGTGTTTTCGGCCCGAGGCCGCCGTACAACAACACCGTACGCAGATCAAGATAGGTGGAGAACACTCGAATCTGCTCGTCGATTTGCATCGCTAACTCACGTGTTGGCGATAAAATCAATGCACGCGGATGATTGCCTTGTGCATACTTGAGTGCCATTAACAAGGGTAGCACAAAAGCGGCTGTTTTGCCGGTGCCCGTTTGGGCAATCCCCATGACATCTTGCCCGGATAGCAATGGCGTAATCGCCTTTTGCTGAATTTCGGTAGGTACGGTATAACCCGCCTCCGTAATCGCGTTCAACAGTTGTCTGTTGAGTTTAAAATCTTCAAAAGATGCCATTTTACAAAGATAGTAAAACCTATGATAACCGGTGTACGTGATACCCATGCCGATGGCATACGTCTACGTTTTGTTTTAAGGATTATTTCCACGAATTTTGCCGAGACTATAAACACAACACACATGAAGAGAATAACGTTTATCTTACTGCTATCCGTAGTAAGCCTTGCTGCCTGGGCAGACGAAGGAATGTGGTTTTTGATGCACCTTAAAAGGCTTAACGAAGCCGATATGCAAAAAAAAGGACTACAACTGACAGCAGAAGAAATTTACAGCATCAACAATTCCAGTATTAAGGATGCCATTGTACAATTCAATGGTGGCTGTACTGCTGAGATTGTATCTGGCAGCGGACTGGTACTCACCAACCACCATTGTGGTTATGGCGCTATTGCGGAGCTGTCTACTCCAGAAAAAGATTATCTGACAAATGGATTTTGGGCACAAAACTTTCAGGAGGAGCTTAAGCCTAAATCGCTTTATGTCCGCTTCTTTATCCGTATGGATGATGTTTCTAAACGCATCCTTGGTTTGGTGAACAATAGCATGAGCGAAAAAGAACGTGAGCAGATCATCAACAAAGAAATCGCCAAGATCGAACAGGAGAATAGCGAAGGTGGTAAATATGTGGTATCGGTACGCCCATTTTATAACGGCAACGAATATTACTATTTCGTTTATCAGGATTATACCGATGTACGTCTGGTAGGTACGCCACCAAGTAGCATCGGAAAATTTGGTGGAGATACCGATAACTGGGAATGGCCGCGTCATACGGGAGATTTCTCCGTATTCCGTGTTTATGGAGATCAGGATGGTAATCCAGCAGCGTATGCTACAGAAAATGTGCCCTTAAAACCAAAATATTCATTACCCATCAGTATCAAGGGAATCCAAGAAGGTGACTTCTCTATGATTTTAGGATATCCAGGGCGCACCAATAGATGGATGAATGCCGCTGGGATCGATCAAAATGTAAAATATGCCTACCCTGCCTGGGTGGAAGCGTCTAAGGTAGGTATGGATGCGATGAAAAAACACATGGATCAGCATCAGGAGGTAAAGCTTAATTATGCGTCTACCTATTCTGGCGTGGCCAACTATTGGAAAAACCGTCAAGGTATGATCGATGCGTTGACCAAACATCGCACCGCAGCGACCAAACGCAAACAAGAAAAGCGCTTTGCCAAGTGGGCCAACAAAAGAGAAAACCGGGATGTGTATGGTCAAGTATTGCCAACCATCAATGCCTATTATACCGCTACCAATGCAAAAGCGCGGCACGATAACTACCTGACAGGTTTGTTACGTTCTGCATCTTTGGCAGCTGTCCCATCTACATTAGGTAATGGGCTAATCCAATATAGTCGCGAGAATGAGGCCAAACGCCAGGAAATGCGCCCTCGCTTGGAAGCTTTCATTAATAACAATTACGAAAAGATGTATTTGCCTCTGGAAAAGGATGTATTGGCGAGTGAGCTGAACCTTTACACGGCGAAAGCAGGCGATGTAGCGCCTTATCTGGCAACAATGGCCAGCCAGAATCAAGGAAATTTTGCCGCAGATATCGATGCAGCGGTAGAAAAAAGTCTTTTCCAATCAGCTGATCGTTTAATTGCTTTCTTGAATAATCCAGATGCCACTACCGTAGAAAATGACCCTTTATTCAAACTATCCAACGCGCTGATGCAGCAATATCGGGAAACATCACCAGAGCTTGAAACCAAGAAAGATGCTTTCCAAACTGCTCAACGCTTATACGTAAAAGGAACATTGGAGATGGATCCTCAAGGAAAATATTATCCGGATGCAAACTCTACCTTACGCTTAACATATGGTACTATCAGAGCGCTCCCGAAAGATAGCCGCAATGATGCAAAAGTAAACAACTACACCACATTGACAGGCACAATAGCGAAGTATGTTCCTGGTGATGAGGAGTTTGACCTTCCAAAAGAATTGATCGAGTTGGAGAAAAACAAAGACTACGGACGGTATGCTGACCAAGCTGGATACATGCCTGTTAACTTTCTAAGCGACCAGGATATCACGGGTGGAAACTCAGGATCACCTGTTTTAAACGCAAGAGGTGAATTAATTGGCATTGCATTTGACGGTAATATTGAAGCAATGGCTGGAGATGTAATTTTTGACCCAAAATTGCAACGTACAATATCGGTAGATATTCGTTATGTATTATTTATCATTGATAAGTTTGCAGGTGCGAAAAACATTATAAACGAACTAACAATCGTAGATTAATATGCTCTAAAGGCATGTTGAGATAAAAAACTAAAAAATTACTTTTTAATAGAACCTTTTGTATATTTATCCTATCTTAGGATTACATCTAGGTAAAAAACGACTTTTATATTAATTATTTATTATTGTATTCAAACATGAAAAATTTCAATCAACTAAAAGACCTTCTTACTTCAATCGAAGGTGACGCTGACAAGTTCTTCAACAATGGCAATGCTGCTGCTGGAACACGTGTACGTAAAGGACTACAAGAAATCAAAACTTTGGCTCAGGAAATTCGTAACGAAATCACTGCTGCTAAAAATGATTCAAAGAAATAAGGTTTTACACCTTAATCTTCAAAATAAATGAGCTCAGTACCAAAATGGTGTTGAGCTTGTTTGTGTAATGAGGTTGCGTCATCGTGGCGAGGAGGCACGACGCGGCGATCTATATTTTGGTTAATAAAGTTTAGAAGGTTGATCGCGTTCAGGAAGTTTATAGCGCTTCGACTCATTATTAACTTAATGAAAAGATCATAAACCGTACGCCAGATTGCCGCCCCTTCATTCCTCCCGTTCGCAAGGAACAACTTATTGCATAAAAAAAGCAAAGACTGCTAGGCCTTTGCTCTAAATAATAATATACGTTTTGTAAAGAATACCTTTAAATAAAAAGTATTTAAGCAATTACTTCTTCCCCTACAAACTCATCGTAGAGGGACGCGAATGCTTCATAATCTTCATCTCCTTGTGTAGCATGTAATCGAATACCTTGCTCCTGCACATGCTGAAGTATTTCATGGTCTGCAGGCAGACCTGCATTGATCACGACATCTGTAAACGCAAGCGCTCCTTTGTATAGATCGCTGTGCGATCCATCACCATAACGAGCAGCATCTTCTGCAGATAGATCAGATTGTCCAGCCATTTCTCCTAACTTCGCAGTCAAGGTATCTCCAGCCGTAAAATCTTCCTCATATAGTGAGTAGATAATTTTTGTGTCTTTGAATGCCGGATCCTGATTGTACACATTCTTGATGTAAGCAGGAATCATAGCAGAAAACCAGCCATGACAGTGAATGACATCTGGAGACCAGCCTAATTTCTTAACTGTCTCAATCGCACCTTTTCCAAAAAACAGGGCGCGCTCGTTATTATCTCCAAAAAATTTGCCATGCTCATCACGGAAAATCTTCTTCCGCTGAAAGTAATCTTCATTATCCAGAAAATACACCTGCATGCGTGCAGCTGGCAAAGATGCCACTTTAATAATCAAGGGATTATCATTCCCATCCACTACGATGTTCATACCTGATAGGCGAATAACCTCGTGAAGCCGATTTCTGCGCTCGTTAATACTTCCAAAACGCGGCATCAGAATACGGATTTCGAACCCGCGTTCTTGCATTGCTTGGGGTAATTGACGTGTGATTTCAGAAATTTTGCTTATTTCGAGGAAAGGCGACATTTCATGGGTTACAAACAATATTTTCGTTTTTGCCATCTCCACTTACTTTTTTTGTTTTGATAAATAAAATCGGTGAACAAAGATACGAAATTTTTATCATTCCTACCAATCTATTGCTAATCATGGCTTTATAATCCAAAAAATATTCCGCACCTTAGCAGGCTATTTTAAAGAATACCATCGTGGAAATTATTGTTACCTCAAGCGCACTTGCACAACATTTAGCGACGCTCAGACAACACGGAAAGAAGATAGGCTTTGTACCTACAATGGGTGCGTTGCACGAAGGACATATCTCTTTAATACAAGAAGCCAAATCTATCACAGACATTGTTGTATGCAGTATTTTCGTAAATCCTACTCAATTTAATGACCCCAAGGATTTGGAAAAATATCCTCGTCCAATCGAACGGGATAAAGCACTTTTAATCGCTGCAGAATGCGACGTTTTATTTCTCCCAGAGGTCTCGGTAATGTATCCGGAAAACGACCCACATTGGGAAATTGATTTAGGTGATCTCGACAAGATATGGGAGGGTAAACATCGACCCGGACATTTTCAAGGTGTAACGCAGATCGTGTATAAGTTGTTTCAATTAGTAAAACCTGATATCGCTTTTTTTGGCCAAAAGGATTTTCAACAAGTCATGGTAATCCAGCGTATGATTGATGAAATGAAATTAGCCGTACAATTACATATTGTGCCAACACTTCGGGACGCAAATGGACTAGCACTTAGCTCTCGCAATGCGCGTCTTTCTGCAAGAGGAATCGAAAAAGCATACACCTTATCAAAAGCTTTGCGATACATCGAACAACATGCTCACGAAAAAGAAGTACATACTGTAATCGAGGAAGCAAGGTTGATGATTGAAAATGTGACAGGTTTTGAACTAGAATATCTGGCTATCTGTGAAACACACAGCCTGGAACCCATTACAAAGGTTGATGATGAAAAAGAGTATGTCGTGCTCGTAGCGGCTTGGTTGGAAGGTGTGCGCCTGATCGACAATATGCTCGTGCATTAACTCATTATTATCTCAATTAATTACGGTTAAAAACAGGCAATTACAAGCTTCTCCGCATTTCCAAGCTATAAAAAAAAGCCGTAACTTTGCGCCATGATGATCGAAGTGATGAAATCCAAGATCCACCGGGCAAAGGTGACACAAGCCGAATTGAATTATGTCGGCAGTATTACTATTGATGAAGATCTAATGGATGCGGCTAATATAATAGCCAATGAGAAGGTACAGATTGTAAATAACAATAACGGAGCGCGCTTCGAGACCTACGTGATTAAGGGAGCACGTGGCTCTGGCACGGTTTGCCTGAATGGAGCAGCGGCACGATTGGTACAAGTGGGTGATGTGGTGATCATTATATCGTACGCTTGGATGACACATGAAGAGGCCAAACAACATGAGCCATCATTGGTTTTCCCAGACGATCACAACCAGTTGATTTCTTAGATTGAGATAGAATGTTCTCAAGCTTGCCGCGAACACTACCTGTTAATTCTGTAGAGTAACAGTATTTTGAACGTTTACACGTTAGATAATTTACATTTAAACACCTTTTATGAAGTTTTTTAGTCTGGCTGCTTTTAGTCTCCTTGCAAGTATAGCCTTATTCTCGTGCTCTTCTGAGAGCATGAATTTAGAACCATTTGATCCATACGCTCAGCTGGAATTAGAAAAAAAGGCAATTAGTACTTTTGTAGAGCGGGAATATCCGAACGCCATTGAGGATACTACAGGAATCTGGTACGAAATGTTAGAAACAGCGGATTCTGCAACATTTGCCTATAAGTTCAATCAAAATGGTAGTCGTATCTTTCCATCTGCAACCGTAAATTATAGATTAAAACTATTAAATGGTACTGAGGTAGATGCTAATCAATCTACTGCAGGAATCGAATTTTCGCTAAACAATCTTATTCCTGCTTGGCAGATCGCCTTTTTTCCGCGCGCAGTTGGAAACCAGACGCACCTTGGATTGACGACAAATGGTCTTCAGCCAGGGGACGTAATGCGTATCATTACACCTTCATTTTATGCGTATGGAAATCAGAACAGACCGGGATTACCGGCCAATTCGCCTTTAATCTTTGAGATTAAAGTACTTAAGATCGTTGACTAATATATTAGAATTAATGCCCTAGTTAGGGCATTAATTCTAATTTGGCTAAGGTACCAGACCCCTCGCCTTTTAATATCAGGTTATTCTCCGATATCTGATAGCTTTTCACTAAAGGGAATATCTTTCCTAATCCATCTTCTACCTCCATATTGTTTTCACAATACATCTTCGTTGACATTCCCATCGAAAAGGTAAGTTGATTTCCTTTCTTGACTTCGTACTGTCCGCCTATGCCATTGCAGCCTGTAACAGCGCTATAGCGCCTATCGGCCGAATTAAAGGTAAGCGAAGGCACTTTTCCATTCACTTCTGCACGGACAGCTTTTCCGTCCAATTCAGTCAGACGCCAAGTCACATCTTCTAATATAGCGGTATCAGCGGTTCCCTTTTCCTTAGACATACCGCAGCCTGCAAATAGCACACTGACCAACATTAAAACACTCCAAAAATAATACTTCATAACATTTCATTTTTAATAAATACATACGAGCAATTCGAGCCTGCTGCTACAGAAAATCTATAATATCTGTCGAGATTTACACCATTATATCAAAGCGTTTTCGTTAAGTTTGCATCTAGTTAAGAATTGTTCTAAAAACAGTGTACGAACTTCTATCCCATATCATCCCGCCAATAGCAATATTTCTTTTTATTGCCACCTTTACGTTGTTTGCTGTATATGCAGAACGTAAAATAGCCGGTTTTGTTCAGGACAGGCTTGGACCAATGGAAACTGGGCGACATGGCTCTTTGCAGACCATCGCCGATATCCTCAAACTACTCCAGAAAGAATTTATCACGCCGACTGTAGCCGATAAGGTATTATTTGCACTCGCTCCGGTGGTGATATTTATCGCCGTATATATCGGATTTAGTGTGATCCCCTGGGCTCCGGGCTTTGCACCAGCAAACACACACACCGGTTTGTTCTTCATCATGGCCGTCATTTCAATTGATGCGCTAGGCATCTTGATGGCAGGCTGGGGATCCAACAATAAGTATGCCTTATTGGGTTCCATACGGGCGATTGCACAAATGCTTTCGTATGAAATTCCCATCGGTTTGTCGCTGATTGCGGTCGTCATGCTTACACAAACGTTAAATCTAAACGACATTGCTTTCAATCAGGGAATACTGGCTACCCAAGACGTCCAATTTTTAGGAATCTGGAATGTCAATGAAATTGGAGGCATATTAGCGTGGAATATATTTCAGGCTCCGCATCTCTTATTCGTATATATCATCTTTTTTATCGCCACACTGGCAGAGTGCAATCGCGCACCTTTCGATATTCCAGAGGCAGAAAGTGAACTGATCGGTGGTTTCCACACCGAATACGGTGGTATCCGCTTTGCTTTTGTATTCCTGGCAGAGTATGCCATGATGTTTTTGGTATCCATGCTGGGTGTCGTACTGTTTCTGGGTGCTTGGAATACGCCGTTGCCTAATATTGGTGCATTGACCTTGGCTACCTGGACAACCGGTTTGTATTGGGGTATCTTCTGGACCATTTTCAAGTCTGTTCTTATTGTCGGTGTGCAGATGTGGATCAGATGGACATTGCCCCGTTTCCGGGCCGATCAATTGATGAATCTATGTTGGAAGATGCTGATTCCGGCTGCCTTTGTAGGTATGGCTATTTCAGGATTGTGGCGTATATTGGTGATGGTATAATTTTAAACGTGTCTGCTACGTGATTTTAAAAACTACACTGTATGGAATAAAGACCGCTGTCAAAGGATTACTTCTGACGGTAAGACACTTCTTTGCCGCTGGTAAAAAAAGAGAAAACTTGGATATCCGGGCAGCAGGTTATTTCGATAAGCAAGACGGTACGGTAACGATCCAGTTTCCAAAACAGAAAATCCCCATGCCAGAAGTAGCTCGCTATCAGCTGGATGTCGAGATGGCCGACTGTATTGTGTGCGATCTTTGTGCTAAAGCTTGTCCCGTAGATTGCATTGCTATTGAATCGATCAAGTCGCCAGAGGCTATCGGTAAAACCTCGGACGGTAGTGTAAAACGTCTGTATGCAGAGAAGTTTGAAATTGACATGGCCAAATGTATGTACTGCGGCCTATGCACGGTCGTATGCCCGACAGAATGCATTACGATGACCGACCAGTACGACCGCTCAACGACTAAATTAACCGATCTGATTTATGGATTTGGGGAAATGAATGATCAAGAGATCGCACAACGTAAGGAGGAGTGGACTCGTTTTCAAGCTGAGAAGGAGGCGGCAAAATCTAAAAAGTAATGGATCTAATTCTTTTTTATGCCTTTGCTACCTTAGCTATCACGAGTGCTTTGCTTGTCGTCAGTCTTAAAAATACCGCTCGTGCACTTTTCTTATTTTTTATTGTCCTGTTTGCTATGGCTGGCTTGTATCTCTTCGCCTTAGCCGACTTTGTGGCCATTACCCAAGTGCTGGTATATGTAGGTGGCGTGTTGATCTTAATGATCTTTGCGTTTATGCTGAGCAATAAGGAGTTGTTAAGTGATTTGCAAAACCTGTCTGGATCATTCATACAATTACCAAACTGGCAGTCTCTTGCCCTTTCTTTAGGTTTTTTAGGGTTGATGATCTACGGGATTTGGCAATGGAATCAAGGTTATTCGCCTGCCTGGATCGACCAAAATATAAAAACCGGACAAATTATCCATCCTAAAGATAACAATATCAATCAGCTAGGCGTCCTATTCATGTCTAGATATATATTGCCTTTCGAAATCATTTCCATCTTTTTGATGATGACCTTGATCGGTGCGGCACATATCGCCAGAAAGGGGGAAGAAGATTGATCCCTATCACGCATTTTTTGGCGGTAAGTGCCTGTATCTTCTGCATTGGTCTGTACGCAGTGATCTCCAAAAGAAATGCCATCATGATTCTGGTTGGAATCGAGCTCATGATCAACGCTGCCATTCTGAACTTAGTGGCCTTTGGCCGCTATGACAAAGTTCATTACGGGGGGCAAGTATTCGCTTTATTTGCCATTGTATTGGCTGCTGCTGCGGTAGCGGTAGGCCTATCGATTATCCTGATGGTGTACCGAAAATATAAAACAATTAACCCCGACCAAATTACCGATCTGCGCGACTAATGATGGAGTTATTATACATATCGCCCATTCACGCCAGCTTAGCTGTGCTATTGTTTCCGTTACTGGCATTTTTATATCAGGCAGTGCGCGGCAAACGAGGCCAATCGGGAATAGTAGTTTTGATCGCTATCGTGTTAAGCACCATTTCAAGTGTCTGTTTTGTGTTTTTCCAAGTCTGGCAAAAGGTACCGATGGAATCTTCCGTTTCTTGGTTTACGGTTGGTGAGCATACTTTTTCGGCCGGCATCCTATTAAACAATTTAACTGTGCTAATGCAGTCGTTGGTCTGCATTATTGCCTTACCGGTACACCTCTACTCCAAGGTGTATATGAAGGGAGACCCAGGTATTCATCGGTATTGGATGTACCTCAGCCTTTTTTGCTTTGCCATGCTTGCGCTTAGCGTAGCCAACAATTTGTTGTTGATGTATGTATTTTGGGAGTTGGTAGGTTTTGCCTCTTATCTCCTGATCGGATTTTGGTTCACCAAGGATGCCGCAGTACAGGCGAATAAAAAAGCTTTTATCATCAACCGCATCGGCGATCTTGGTTTTTTAATTGGAATTGCACTAGTTTATACTCATTTGGGAACATTGGACTTATCCGAGCTATTTGGTAAACAAAGCCCTCTTTTTGAACAACTTACTATACTGCACAAAGAACGGTGGATGACCTATGCTGGATTGGCTTTCTTTGTTGGCGCCATGGCCAAATCGGCGCAATTTCCGCTGCATGTATGGTTGCCTGACGCGATGGAAGGACCTACTTCTGTATCTTCCTTGATTCACGCCGCAACAATGGTGGCTGCCGGAGTTTTTTTACTAGCCACGGTTTTCCCATTGTTCAATGAAAGCATATTGCTTGTTATTGCGATTGTAGGCACCATTACCGCACTCACGGCATCTTATTTTGCGCTGGCGCAACAGGATATTAAAAAGGTACTGGCATTTTCTACCGTGTCTCAGCTGGGTTTTATGGTGGTCGCCGTCGGTATTGGCGCGTGGAATGCGGCGATGTTTCACCTCGTTACACACGCATTCTTTAAATGTCTTCTTTTTCTGTGTGCCGGTGCGATCATTCACGAAATGGCGCATGCCATTCCTGCTTCTTCAAAGACAGATCCGCAGGATATGCGGAATATGGGCGGGCTGCGCCGATTTATGCCCTATACATTTACCCTTATGGTCATCGCTTCTCTGGCATTAGCGGGATTCCCACTTACGTCAGGCTTTCTGTCGAAAGATTCCATCATCATTGCTACTTTCGAATGGGCAATGGCGCATGGAGGGGCATACCTTGTTATTCCTATTGTGCTGGTGTTGGTGAGCTATCTGACAGCATTTTATATTGGGAGAATGATTTTCAAAGTGTTTTTCGGAAAACCGAAATTATGGACCGACGAAAAAGTAACCGTTTTTCACGAAGCCCCCAAAGGGATGTTGATCCCGATGGCTTTCCTTGGATTGTGCTCGCTTTTCTTTGCCTTTTCATTCCATCCGATTTCGCATAAAAATGCCGCCTTAATGCAAGGATTACTTTTGCACACTTCATTCCAACCGATTGACTCGCTGCACCTATTTATCCCTATTTTATTGATTTGTGGCTCCGCTATCGGTTGGTGGTTGGGATACCGGTGGTACGTGCAGGGAAAATACCCTTTAAAAGAAAACAATCTGCTGGTACGACATGCCCGACAGCAAGGATATATAAACGAGTTTTATCAGGGAATTATCGTGCAAAGCACGCTGTATCTCTCGCGTGGATTGTATTGGTTTGATTATTATATCGTAGACGGATTTACGCAAGGCGCTGCAAGCCTCACGCGTGCGACAGGTCGTGTTGCTGCGTGGGTAGATCGTTATCTGGTCGACGGATTCGTGAATGCGGTCGCGCAAGCCAGCTATTACAGCGGTCATCTGCTGAGATGGGTGCAAAATGGGCGAGTACAGAGCTACATGGGCTTTGCGTTTACGATGGTTTTATTTGGCATACTTTATTTGGTTTTAAGATAACATGGGATTTTTATCTGCACTCATATTTCTACCCTTACTCGCGGCGTTAGTCATGCTATTGCTGCCTAAATCTGCTGCGGCAAGCGCAAAATACCTGGCTTTATCTGCTACGGTGGCTCAATTGCTGCTCACCGGCTATTTATACGGACAGTTTGACGCCACACAAGCCGGTATCAACGACATCAATAGCTTCCAATATGTAGAACAACTATCCTGGATTCGCTTACAGATCGGCGCAGACAAGCTCTTGGAAATTGATTACCTATTAGGATTGGATGGTTTGTCGCTCCCGTTGATTGTCTTAAGTACCGTCGTGATGCTGATGGCCATAGGTGCTTCCTGGAATATTACGAAGAGTGTGAAAGGTTACTTCGCTTTGCTCATGCTCTTGAATACCGCTGTAATGGGTATCTTCTGTGCCTTGGACTTCTTTCTATTCTACGTATTTTACGAAGTAATGCTGCTCCCCCTTTATTTCTTAATCGGTATTTGGGGTGGTGTGAGACGAGAATATGCGGCCGTCAAATTTTTCATCTATACGCTATTAGGTTCTGTATTTATGCTACTGGTTATCGTAGGATTGTATTTCTCGGTGACCAATCCAGATACAGGCGCCAATACGTTCAACATGCTACATATGATGAATCCGGCCAACTATGGGGAGGAATCATTCTTCGGTTGGGTGCGTAATTTCCACGAAGTATTCGGCATTCCAGCACGCCTTTTAGGCTTCGCCATTCTCTTTATTGCTTTTGCGATCAAAGTGCCTATTGTGCCTTTGCATACCTGGCTTCCTGATGCACACGTAGAAGCCCCGACTCCCGTATCCATTATTTTGGCTGGTATTTTATTGAAAGTGGGCGGATATGGTATTTTACGGGTGTGTATTGGCATCTTCCCCGACATGGCAGCACAGAGCAATTGGTGGTTGGGACTGATCGGTGTGATATCCATTTTATACGGCGCATTTAACGCATTGGCACAAAAAGATTTAAAACGATTGATTGCGTATTCTTCGGTATCGCATATGGGCTTTGTACTATTGGGTATCGCTACCTTAACCACGGAAGGTATTTCTGGTGCGATGTTCCAAATGGTCAGCCATGGTTTCCTATCGGCGGCGTTATTCTTTTTGGTGGGTGTCATTTACGATCGCGTACATGATCGTGATATTTACAACTTCCGCGGTTTAGCGAGTCATATGCCACGCTACACTGTGTTTGTAGCTATTGCGTTTTTTGCTTCGCTCGGCCTTCCCGGCTTTTCGGCCTTTATTGGGGAAGCTTTTGTCATCATTGGAGCATTCAATAGTGAGTCGGTCGGAACGGGTCTTCCACGCTGGATGGCAGTCGCGGGCTCCTTGGGTATTTTGCTTAGTGCGGTCTATTTCTTATGGACCTTACAGCGTATGTTTTTCGGACAAACGCGATTTAAAGGTGGAGAAGCATGGGCGGCTGCGTTGACTGATGTGACTACGCGCGAACAGCTCATCTTATTTCCTGCACTGGCCTTGGCCATTATCTTAGGCGTGATGCCATCACTGGTATTTGCTCCGCTAAATGAAAGCGTGCTACGCATGGTTTCTGTGGTTTCATCATTTCTATAGTTCGTACAGATTATGCATGAATTCGCTCCTCAGATTACCAGTACCATTGACCATATCATCCATTCGGTCGGTTCTTTTCGCCCCGAAATTGCGATCAGTATCGCATTTATAGGCACTATTTTCTGTAGTCTTTTTGCTGATAAATACTGGAAACAGGCTTCTTTTAGCTTTTTCCTCATCGGATTGTTGGCTGCTGGCTACCTTACCTACACACAAAACACGGAGAATACACTGGCATTTTTCGATATGCTTCGCGTGGATTCTTTTTCCAAATATGCGCGCTTGATTATTTTAGCGGGTGTTGCCATTGTTGGTATTTACGTCCAACAATATGCATACGATCAGAATCCTAAGAGACGAATTGGCGACCTATTTTCTATTCTATTGGCTACCACGTTAGGATTGCATTTGCTAACGCTAACCACGCATTGGATTATGGCATTTATTGCCGTAGAGATGGTGTCCATTGGCTCTTACGTACTCGTTGCTTACTTTGCACAAAACAAACGCGAATCCGAGGCGGCGATGAAGTACGTATTATTTGGATCCACGTGTGCCGCCTTTATGCTGTACGGGCTTTCCCTAATTTATGGTTTTACGGGTTCTTTAGATTTCACCAGCTTAGATCAGATGAAAGGCATGATTGCCTCCCCGACCGTACTCACCACGATTGCTTTGCTTTTTGTATTTGTGGGCATCGGCTTTAAGCTGGGCTTTGTGCCTTTTCATGTATGGACTCCAGATGTATATGAAGGTGCACCCACTCCGATCACCGCATTTCTAGCGACGGTACCCAAGGTAGGTGCAGTCGTACTATTTAGCAGATTAATACTATCCTGGACAGCCAGCCCGTTTTATTTCGGAGAGATCACATCGCACTTTTTGTGTTTCGTAGCCATTGTGACCATGCTGATCGGTAATCTGGTGGCTTTGCGCCAGCAAAACATCAAGCGGTTGATGGCTTACTCTTCTGTAGGGCATACGGGTTTTCTGCTTCTGGCCATATTAAGCTTTGTGCACCAAGAACCAGAAGTGTTACTCTTCTACCTCGCTACCTACACCTTGATGAATCTGGCCGTATTTGGCTTCATCATGATTTTGGAAAAGCAAACAGGATCGGTTAACCTACCAGACTATGCCGGCTTGGGCAAGCGCTTCCCGATCTTATTTACTGGACTTACGTTTGCCGGTATCTCATTGGTAGGGCTTCCGCCAACGGCGGGATTTATTGGAAAGCTATTGGTGTTTACCTCCATCTTTGATGTATATCAAACCATGGATCAACCGCTGTACCTGTACCTACTTATTGTTGGGGTACTCACATCCGTTATTTCGCTGTTCTATTATTTGAAAATCCCTCTTTACGGCTTTCTTCGCCAGGCAACATCTGGCACAACGTCGGATAGTGACGCGGCAATGTCTCGCCCTGTATACGGCCTTGCGGTATTTTTCAGCTTGCTCCTTTTGCTTTTTGGCTTATTCCCAAATCTGTTATTAGACTTTTTTCGCTCCGCATAACCTTATGGTGTAACGTAGTAGTCTAATTCCAAGTACACATTGATTAGGACTTCGATTTTTCGCTTATAATATTAAATTTGTAGACAGCATTAAGACTCCCATATTCAGGTAATGATTAAGAAACCGCTTTTCCCGTACAATCCAAAATATCCTTCGGTAGCTGATTTGAAACGACGTGCCAAGTGGCGCATTCCAAAGTTTGCTTTTGACTACTTACAGGGAGGCTGTAACGAGGAGCTAAATCTTCAGCGGAACGAGTCGGATTTCGACAACATCTACTTAAAGCCACGCTATCTAAAAACAGGTGGAGATATTGATATGTCAGTAGAGTTATTTGGCCGTACCTACAGTGCGCCATTTGGCATTTCACCCATTGGCTTACAAGGATTGATGTGGCCAAATGCACCAGAAATATTGGCAAAGGCCGCAGCAAAGCACGACATCCCCTATACGCTGAGTACGGTATCTACCGCGAGCATTGAGCGCATTGCCGAAGTATCTGATGGCAAAGCCTGGTTTCAGCTGTACCATCCTACGGAAGATCGTCTGCGAGACGACATTCTCAATCGATTGAAAGCCGTGTCTTGCCCGGTATTAGTGGTGCTGGTGGATGTGCCTTCGTTTGGCTTGCGTTATCGGGAAATTAAGAGTGGGCTTTCCATGCCGCCAAAGATGAATATTGAAAATATATTCCAAGCAATGCTTTGCCCGGAATGGGGTATCAAAACATTACAACATGGGATTCCATCTTTCGCTACCTTGAAGCCATACATGGAAAAAGGCTTAGATCTTAGTCAGCTAGGCCAATTCATGAACAGAACATTTACAGGAAAGGTCAATATGGAGAAGGTGAAAGCCATTCGCGATCTTTGGCCTGGACCATTAGTGTTGAAGGGCATCGCTAGCGAGGAAGACATGGAAGGTGCCATAAGCTTGGGTGTGGATGGAGTAATCATCTCCAATCATGGCGGGCGGCAGATTGATGCGGGAGAATCTTCGTTAATCTCCCTGATAAAATTGGCTAACAACCCCAATTATGCTGGCAAGTTGAAAATCATGATGGACGGTGGTATCCGCTCGGGTGTCGACTTGGGAAGGGCACATGCCGTAGGTTCTGAATTTAACTTCATAGGGCGCCCTTTTATGTATGGTGTTGGTGCATTAGGCGACGAAGGAGCAGATCATACCATCAATCTATTTAAGGCACAGCTGTATCAGGTGATGCAACAACTAACGCTGGAAAAGGTTAGCGATTTCCCGACCAGACTCATTCGCTAACCGACGAACCGGTAGTGTATCTCCGTGCTTAAAATTTCTGTATCTTTGCGGCATGATTACAGCAGAGCGATATCACGATATATCTTGTGGCCATCGAGTGGTAGGACACGAAGGCAAGTGCCGTTTTTTACACGGACACAATTACCGCATTCACTTTGTTGTAGCTGGTGATCAGCTAGATGAGATTGGGCGTGTACTGGACTTTTCGGTGATCAAAGAAAAATTATGCCTATGGCTGGAAGAGCAGTACGATCATAAGTTTCTTATCTGGGAACAAGATGAGCTGCTTCCGCAATTACAGGCTCTTAGCGGAGAGAGTTTGGTCATCGTGCCTTTCAATCCAACTGCTGAAAACATTGCACAGCACCTGGTGGAAGTAGTAGGACCTACCCAACTGGCGGGCACTAACACCAGACTAATCGCCTGTAAAGTGGAGGAAACTGCTAAGTGCGCGGCAACCTACCGGCTCACTGAATAATAAAGTTTACACTAATCGAAGCGTTCTTTATACGCATTTTCCAACGTGAACATTTCGTCACGCAGCTTTGCAGCTTCCAGAAAGTCCATATTTTTGGCCGCTTTCTCCATGCGCTTGCGTACCGTTTCTATGGCTTTGCTCAAATCCTTCTCTCCCATATATTCGATTAATGGATCTGCGGCTGCCATAGTACCTGCATCTGGTTCTACATAAGCTTTAGCTTCACCTCCTTTAAGATCTGCTACGGATGTTTGTTCGATAATCTCTTCGCGCGACTTTCCGACAGTTCTCGGCGTAATGCCATGCTTCACGTTGTAGGCGATCTGCTTATCTCGTCGGCGATTGGTTTCCTCAATCGTGACATTCATACTTTGCGTCATCTGATCGGCATACATAATTACCCGACCTTTATCATTACGTGCGGCACGACCAATCGTTTGTATTAACGATCTTTCTGAACGTAAGAAACCTTCCTTATCGGCATCTAAGATCGCCACGAGTGTGACTTCGGGAAGATCTAATCCTTCCCGCAATAGATTCACCCCAACCAAAACATCAAATTCTCCCAAACGCAAACCGCGCAGGATCTCCACCCTTTCCAAGGTTTTCACTTCCGAGTGGATGTAGCGCACCTTAATATTCAGGCGATTCATGTACTTGGTCAGTTCCTCTGCCATACGTTTCGTCAATGTCGTAACCAGAATTCTTCCACCTTCTTTGATGGTTTTATCCACTTGTTCTAGTAAATCATCGACTTGATTGACTGCGGGACGCACTTCGATAATCGGATCCAATAGGCCTGTGGGCCGGATAACTTGTTCCACAACTACACCTTCCGTTTGCTGCAACTCGTAATCGCCTGGCGTAGCAGACACGTACAATGTTTGATTGGTGAGCGATTCAAATTCCGGAAAGTTCAGCGGTCGATTGTCCAGCGCAGCAGGCAAACGAAACCCGTGCTCTACCAGCGAAATCTTACGCGAACGGTCTCCGCCATACATCGCGCGTACCTGTGGCAACGTTACATGGCTTTCATCGATCACTAATAAATAATCTTTGGGAAAATAATCCAATAAACAAAAGGGGCGCATACCTGCTGTACGCCCATCAAAAAAACGAGAATAATTCTCGATTCCTGAACAATATCCGAGCTCACGCATCATCTCCAGATCATAGTTTACACGCTCTTCCAAACGTTTCGCTTCCAACAACATGCCGTCTCCTTCCAACTGGGCTTTACGTTGCATCAGCTCTTCCTGAATCTGCCAGATGGATTCTGTGAATTTCTCTTTCGGCGTCACGAAAAGATTGGCTGGATAGAGCGCCAGTTCTTCGTGCTTTTCCAAGGTGGTCCCCGACACCGGATCTATGGTACTTAGTTCTTCGATCTCATCGCCAAAGAAGGAGATCCGATAAGCGCTGTCCAGGTAAGCCGGATATACATCTATCGTATCGCCTTTTACGCGAAATGTTCCGCGCTTAAAATCCGTCGTCGTACGTGCGTAAAGAATCTCTACCAAGCGGTGCAAAAAGCCATTGCGCGATACGGTCATCCCCACACCAAAACGAAAGATAGAGCGGGAGAAATCTTCTGGATTACCCATACCATAAATACAGGACACGGACGATACGACGATGACATCACGCCTGCCAGACATGAGCGCCGAAGTGGTGGCTAGCCTCAGCTTTTCGATCTCTTCGTTGATCGCAAGGTCTTTCTCTATATAAGTACTAGTGGAAGCTATAAAGGCTTCCGGTTGATAATAATCGTAATAACTGACAAAATACTGCACCGAATTGTTCGGAAAGAACTGCTTGAACTCTCCATACAATTGCGCGGCCAACGTCTTATTATGGCTCAATATCAGTGTAGGCTTTTGTGTTTGCTGAATGACATTGGCTACCGTAAATGTCTTTCCTGAACCGGTTACCCCTAGCAAGGTCTGATACGTTTCTCCGCTGTTGACGCCGTGTACAAGCTCCTTAATAGCTTGTGGCTGATCTCCGGTAGGCTGGTATTCTGATGTTAATTCGAATTTCATTTGATAGCAATGTAGCGATTATTATTAAGATAACAAGATGCAGTAAAAAGGGTTTTTCTAAACTATTCCAGATCCCGTGTGTTTAACTCCGTAACTGACAAGAGAAACATGATTAGGATCCTAACAGAACAAAATAGTCTCGTAAACCAGTACTTGGTGGAATTGAGAAATACCGATATCCAGAAGGATCGTATGCGTTTTCGTCGTAACCTAGAGCGCATTGGTGAAATGATGGCGTACGAAATCAGTAAGGTGCTTCCCTATCAGCCCGCAGAGGTAGATACACCATTGGGTCTGGCGGAGACCAATGTCTTGTCCGAACAACCGGTACTACTCACCATTATTCGTGCAGGATTACCTTTTCACCAAGGCTTCTTAAATGCTTTTGATGAAGCGGATAGTGGCTTTATCGGTGCCTATAGGCATACCAAAAAAAGCGGGGAATTTGAGATCCATAAAAAATATCAGAATACCCCCGATCTGGATGATAAAATTGTTATCGTTGCAGATACGATGTTGGCCACTGGGCAGAGTCTGGTTCTTTGCTGTAAAGAACTGCTGGCCGACTACAATATTCGCGAGCTGCATATCGCGACGGTGATTGCCTCTGAAGAAGGTGTACAGCATGTGCGGGCATTCTTGCCAGAAGCCAAGATCTGGATTGGAGACCTCGACAAGGAACTGACGAGCAAAGCGTATATCGTACCCGGATTGGGCGACGCAGGAGACCTATCCTATGGGATCAAAGATTAGCGATAGATTGAAAGGTCAAATATCAAAAAATTAATAAATCCTTAATAGTAAATAAGATACAAGTTTCGTAGATTTAGGAATACGTAATCTCTTTACTATGAATTGGCAAAAATTCAACGGAGAATCCCTCCACGTACCCATCCTCCAAGCGGTCGAAGACACCATTATTCGTGAACATCAACTGGGAAACAAATTGAAGATTTACATCGGAACTGACTCTCAGGTAAAGCGCGGAATTGTCGAATTTGCGACAGTGATCGTCTTTTTACGAGAACACCGTGGTGGATTTATGTTTATTCACAAAGACCGAAAAAACCACACCATGACGATCAAAGAACGTATGTTGATTGAGGTACAGCATTCTATCGACATTGCCTATCAGGTTTGTCCGTTATTAGATCAATATCATGTGGATCTGGAAGTGCATGCCGATATCAATACTAATCCGAACTTTCAATCCAACACGGCACTGAAAGAGGCTATGGGGTACATTATGGGAATGGGCTTTATGTTTAAGGCCAAACCAGAGTCCTTCGCCAGCACAAATTGCGCTAATAAGTTGGTTCAGTAAACCAAGAGGCGGTATCATCAATGGCTATATAGGGATATTTATTATCTTTATTGCCGCTTAGCGATACCAGCATGTCTCCACTTATTATCGATTTCCTCCAACAACTCAGAGATACCACTTGGCTGGAGTGGATAGGCACCGCCACCGGTTTGGTCTGCGTGTATCTGGCCGCCAAACAGCATATTTGGAACTGGCCGATTAGCATCTTGAGCGTGACCTGCTATTTGGTTATATTTTATCAACATCGACTGTACGGAGATAGTATGCTTCAGGTATATTTCTTACTTACAGCCATCTACGGATGGTATTATTGGCGAAAACGCGATCTCTCCTCCGACAAGCCAATCAGTTCCCTTTCATTCAACCAATGCTTAATTACCATTGCGGCGATCATTATTTTAGGAGCCAGTCTGGGCTTCGCCTTACAGCGATGGACGGATACTGACGTGCCCTACGTAGATGGGATGTGTACAGCGATGAGCTTTGGCGCACAACTCTTGATGACCCGCAAGATATTACAGAGCTGGATGATTTGGATTGCGGTAAATATCTGTTATATCCCCTTGTATCTACATAAGGATTTGGCTATGACGGCGGTATTATATGTTATATTTGCTGGAATTGCCTGGAAAGGGTATCGGGATTGGAAAAACACCTATTTTACATTAGAAAATGCACGCACCTCAACTCCTTAAAATTGCTGTTGTCGGCCCAGAATCTACCGGCAAATCAACGATGGCTAAACAATTGGCCGAACATTGGAATACGGTGTGTGTTCCGGAATATGCACGCTATTACTGTCAGCATCTTAATAATCAGTATACGCTACAGGA
This sequence comes from Sphingobacterium sp. lm-10, assembly GCF_023554555.1. Taxonomy (NCBI): domain Bacteria; kingdom Pseudomonadati; phylum Bacteroidota; class Sphingobacteriia; order Sphingobacteriales; family Sphingobacteriaceae; genus Sphingobacterium; species Sphingobacterium sp. lm-10. The sequence goes on along the minus strand of NZ_JAMJWC010000002.1, from coordinate 784,104 downwards.
CGAGTTAAACATGTATTACGGGCAGATCGCCTTAGAGGAATCGCTCATACCTTTGGCAAAAGACAATCTGCTTATCGCAGATACCACGATCATGACCATTAAAATCTGGAGCGATCACCTATTTGGCCATACGCCCGAAGAAGTATTGCGTGAGATCGCGCGGCGCGAATACGATTTCTATCTTATTATGGATATCGATTTACCTTGGGAAGATGATCCTTTGCGTGATTTTCCGGAAGATCGACCACACTTTCTGGAAGTATGGAAAACAGAACTAAATAAACTAAAAGCGTCCTATAGCGTGATCTCAGGACAGGGCACAGCACGATCTGAAAACGGTATCGCGGCCGTCAGTAGATTCTTAAACAGCCGCTTTCGTTAATTCTTCCTCTGTATCCAATTCTACGCGCAGATTGTTGACAATATGCTTTTGTCGATCTGGCGTATTCTTACCCATATAGTACTCCAATAGATGGCTGAGTTTATTTTCTTTGGACAGGATGACTGGGTCCAGCCGCATATCTTTTCCGATAAACAACCCAAATTCTGATGGTGATATTTCGCCCAACCCTTTAAATCGGGTGATCTCCGGCTTACCTCCCAATTTCTTGATGGCTTGCTGCTTTTCTTCTTCGGAATAACAATAAATCGTTTCTTTCTTGTTCCGTACCCGAAACAGTGGGGTTTGCAAGATGGAAACGTGACCGGATTTAACAAGATCCGGGAAAAATTGCAGGAAAAAGGTGAGTAATAACAAGCGTATGTGCATGCCATCCACGTCGGCATCAGTAGCCACTACAATATTATTGTAGCGCAGGCCATCCAATCCATCCTCAATATTGAGGGCGTGCTGCAATAGGTTAAACTCTTCGTTCTCGTAAACGATCTTCTTAGACATCCCGTAGGAATTGAGGGGCTTTCCTTTCAAGCTGAACACCGCTTGTGTCATCACATCGCGCGATTTCGTGATCGAGCCACTGGCAGAATCTCCTTCGGTAATAAACAACGTAGTTTCCTGATTGCGCTCGTGCTTATCGGAAAAATGCAGTTTACAGTCTCTTAATTTGCGGTTATGAACAGATGCTTTTTTGGCGCGCTCATTCGCCAACTTTTTAATCCCCGCAATATCCTTACGTTCGCGTTCCGACTGCAAAATTCTTTTTTGAAGGGCATCTGCGGTTTCGGGGTTACGGTGCAAGTAATCATCCAGTGCCTTTTTCAAAAAGTCATTGATAAACGTACGCACACTCGGCCCTTCGGGTCCAATATTCTGGGAGCCTAATTTTGTTTTCGTCTGCGATTCAAAAACCGGTTCTTGCACCTTGATGGCAATCGCACCGATAATAGAGGCACGAATATCCGAGGCATCGTAATCTTTCTTATAAAACTCCCGAATGGTTTTGACTACGGCCTCGCGAAAAGCCGCTTGATGAGTACCACCCTGGGTAGTATGTTGGCCATTGACGAAAGAATAATATTCTTCGCCATATTGCTGACCATGCGTAAGCGCAATCTCAATATCTTCTCCACGAAGATGGATGATGCCGTAGCGCATCGACTCGGTTTCTACGTTGCGTTCCAGCAAGTCTTTCAGACCATTCTCAGAGATGAATTTTTGTCCGTTGAAATTGATCGTCAAGCCAGAATTTAAGAAAACATAATTCCAGATCATGTTCTCTACAAATTCCATGCGGTACTTATAGTTCCTAAAAATGTTGTTATCTGGATAAAACGTAACCGAAGTTCCGTTTCGCTGTGTGGTATCCTTCTTCTCGTCAGATACCAGTTCCCCCTGCGAAAATTGAGCGATGCGCGTGACATTCTGCCGATAGGACTGCACCGTAAATTGTGTCGATAAGGCGTTGACCGCCTTTGTACCCACCCCGTTTAATCCCACCGATTTTTGAAATGCTTTGCTATCGTATTTACCACCCGTATTGATTTTGGATACCACATCGACCACGGAACCGATTGGAATACCACGGCCGTAATCTCTGATAGATACTTTATTTTCATTCACCGTGATATCGATGGAGCGGCCAGCGCCCATCACAAACTCATCGATGCAATTATCCATCACCTCTTTTAATAACACATAGATGCCATCATCATAGGCAGAGCCATCGCCCAACTTACCGATATACATCCCTGGGCGAAGCCTAATATGCTCTTTCCAGTCTAGTGATCGTATACTATCTTCGTTATATGTGCTCATGTGTATCTATATGTTGTAAAATGGGGTGTGCGGTGGTCGGAATACAAAAATAAGAAAATTAGTGCAATCCCATTAATCTCCCTTTTTTATCACGCCGATGCCTGGGCGTTCGGGCAGATGACATAGACCATCATGCACTTTCATGCCATCAAAGAGATCATTGCCAATAAGCAAAGCGCCATCCAAGTCTGCCCAATCGGCTAGCGGTGCTAATTGCGCTGCTGCGGAAATCGCACAAGAGGTTTCGGTCATACAACCCAACATGACCTTCATATCCAGGGCACGTGCCAACTCTGCCATTTGTTTTGCTTCACGCATGCCCGTACATTTCATTAGTTTGATGTTAATGCCGCTATATATCCCTCGCAATGCAGGAACGTCGGCCAAACGCTGACATGCTTCATCTGCAATCGTAGGAATAGGTGATCGTGCGGTGAGCCAGGCATTATCTTCCGCTTGGTCTTTCGGCATAGGCTGTTCCAGAAAAACCACGTTCCTTTCTGCCAACCAACCGGCCATATCCAGCGCGAGGTATTTGTCTTTCCATCCCTGGTTGACATCGGCACAAAGTGGCACGTCGGTGACCGATCGGATGGTTTCAATAATCATCTTGTCGGTTTCCAAACCCAGTTTCACCTTCAGCATACGATAAGTCCCTGCTTCGGCTACCTTCTGCCTAATCATCGCTTCTGTATCGATGCCAATGGTAAAGGATGTTGGAGGAATCTTCTGGCTATCCAATCCCCAAACTTTATAAAAAGGCTGTTGCATGATCTTGCCTATGAGGTCGTGCAGCGCGATATCAATGGCAGCTTTGGCAGCGGTATTATTGGGGGCTAAAGCATCGACATAAGCGAGTATATCCGCCGTCTCAAATGGAGAAGAGAATCGAGATAAATCAACCTGCTGAAGAAAGCCAAACACGCTTTCCTGAGACTCACCAAGATAAGGAGGCATCGCTGCTTCACCGTATCCGGTAAAGCCTTCGAAATCCAGTTCCAATAACACCACTGGTGTGGTAGTTCGACTAAATGAGGCTACGGTGAATACATGATTCATCTGTAAGGTATAAGGTCTATACCGTATCTGAAATTTACCTTGATGATGATGTATCCAATTGGTTGGAGCCGAAGCGTTGTGCATGACAGAGATGAATGTTTCCTTTTTTGCGATCAAATATTTACTTTTAAGCCCGGCGATATTCGATGGCAAACAGACTTAACCAAGGCTACGCATAAACTGCCGTAAACCCGAACTTGACGTAAGCTAAAATACGAATAAATCGGCACAGAAAAAGGACAACATAATGAATAAAAAGATAGATTCCAGACGCGTTTTTATAAAGAAGGCAATGATTGGTGCCGTTTCGGTCAGCGCACTTCCTAATTCTTTACCTGCTTTTCATACGCCAACGAATGCGACGAGAAAACCAATCGTGATATCGACCTGGGATTTTGGTGTAGCTGCGAATCAAGCGGCCTGGAAAATCTTGCAGCCGGGCGGATCCGCACTGGACGCGGTAGAAGCCGGCGTACAGGTGGCGGAGGCCGATCTTTCTAATCCCACCGTGGGTAAAGGCGGCTATCCTGATCGCGATGGCCACGTTAGCTTAGACGCCTGTATCATGGATGCGGAAGGAAATTGCGGATCAGTCGCCGCATTGGAACATATCGCACATCCGATTTCTGTAGCGCGCAAAGTAATGGAAGATACCCCACACGTTATGCTCGTGGGCGAAGGGGCCTTACAATTTGCCCTAGAGAAAGGATTCGAACGAGAGGAATTGCTGATTCCTTCTTCGAAGGAGGCTTGGCAAGAATGGTTGAAAGAAAGAAAGTATAAACCGATCATCAATATTGAAAATAAATCGTTTCAGACCGAAAGATTGCCGGGCAACCAGTATAATCATGATACCATCGGTATGTTGGCCTTAGATGCAGCAGGAAACCTATCGGGCGCATGTACTACCAGCGGCATGGCATTTAAAATGCGTGGCCGTGTAGGAGACAGCCCCATTATCGGAGCGGGTCTTTACGTGGATAATGAAGTGGGCGCGGCCACCTCTACGGGTGTAGGCGAAGAAGTGATTCGTACGGTCGGCAGTTTTCTGGTGGTAGAATTGATGAGACAAGGGCATTCGCCAGAAGCAGCCTGCAAAGAAGCGGTGGAGCGCATCGTCAAGAAGAAACCCGAGATTGCAAAGGAGATCCAAGTAGGATTTCTGGCGCTTAATAAGAAGGGAGAGTATGGATCTTATGCTTTACAAGCTGGCTTTTCGTTTGCGGTATGTCATAATGAACAGCAGGACATCATCGAGAAGGGAAAACATATCTTTTAGTACCGTATCTTTGTATCGTGATCTTGTTCAGCATAATCACACGATTTTTTACTTCATATAAAATTATACTATTATGTTAGCGACATTTGGAGGAGGTTGTTTCTGGTGTACGGAGGTTATATTTCAGCAGCTAGATGGTATTGTATCGGTTTTACCAGGCTACATGGGTGGTCAACGGGAAAACCCTACGTACGAACAGGTATGCTCAGGAGCCACGGGGCACGTAGAAGTGATTCAGATCGATTTTGATGAAACGAAACTTTCCTTTATCGATCTATTAGGTATATTTTTTAGAACGCATAACCCAACGACATTAAATCGGCAGGGCGCGGATGTAGGTACACAATATCGTTCCGTAGTGTTCTACCACAGCGAAGAACAGCATCTACAAGCAGTACAATTTATAGAAGAATTGACTTCCCAAGGCGTATATTCAGATGCCATCGTGACAGCAGTAGAACCGGCGGTGACTTTTTGGAAGGCTGAGGATTACCATCAGAACTATTTCAACCGCAACCCGGAAAACCAGTATTGCCAAGCAGTGGTGGCTCCGAAGCTGAAGAAATTCTTAGCAAGTTACGGAAACGCTTAAGGCGATTCCGTAACTTTTATTTTATTTAAATTTTCTGAATTTCCCGAATACGCCCAATGGCAGTTTGGTGCCTGCAGTAGCCTGTAGATACAGCTCACCCACTTCCAGATTCTGTACAGCTGGAAACGATGTACGAATCAGATTTTCTACAATGACGGAAGAGAATCCCAGAGAATAGGTATTCAAGATCAGAAAATGCTCTTCCGGATCCAGCAACTGCACCACATCGCGCATCATATCACGGATATTGTCTTCCAGCTTCCACTTCTCCCCTTTTGGACCATGCCCGTACGCCGGAGGATCCAAAATGATACCATGATAGGTGTTGCCTCTCTTCAGCTCGCGCTGTACAAATTTCAATGCATCTTCAACCATCCAACGGATATCCTGAAGCCCAGATAATTCCTGATTCTCATTAGCCCAGGTCACGACTTGTTTGATGGAATCCACATGCGTAACGTCTGCTCCAGCAGCGCGTGCTATCAATGAAGCACCACCTGTGTAGGCAAACAAGTTCAAAAATTTTGGTCTCGGATTTTTTATGGCTTTTACCGATTCGGAAATATAATCCCAGTTTACGGCCTGCTCCGGAAAGATCCCCACGTGCTTGAAGGAGGTAAGCCCTAGTCGAAAACGAATTTCTACCAATTCATTACGGTAGGTAATATGCCACCTATCAGGTGTTTTAGGACTTTTTTTAAGCCATTCTCCACTGGTTGCAGATCTTCCCTTGAATTTGATATGATATCGTTTTTCCCATTCGGCAGCGGATAAACTTTTTGGCCAGACAGCTTGTGGCTCCGGGCGAATCAAGATCATATCACCGAAACGTTCGATTTTTTCGAAATCTCCGCAATCGATCAGCTCATAGTCTTTCCAATGTTTTGGCGTAAGCAGCTGTATATCTGTGGTTGTCGTCAAAATTATTGTATCTTTTGTTGCGCAAAGATAACAATTTACGAATCATCCCAAGTGCTTCCTGCCTGCTATTCCACAATCAGGTGTATCCCTGCCAGTTCTGCTTTGTAACGAATCATTTCTGTTAGTCCGTAGTAACCCCAATTACGAAGCAGAAATGCATCCTCCTTCGCCACGGAATTTTTATGTGTCTGATTGACCAATAGCAGGGTTCCTGCTTGATGCGTGATACAAAAGTCGATGAGCTGGCGACTATATAGATGTAATTTGCTCTGCACATAGTTTCTTTCTTTTTCCTGAAATGTATCCAATCGTTTCAATTTCTTTTTCTTGCCATGCCCTCCATTATTATAGGTACAGGAAGACGCTATGCGGTGCCGTGCTGCTTGTATCGCCAATCGGCGGTACAGAAATTCTTCCTTATTGCCGATACGATATAAATGATGGCCGATCTGAAGCACCACAGGGTGCTCCAGTGACAAGGAGGCTTCTGCTACCACATTCTGTCTCAAAACTACCTGATCTAATGGCTGTTCAAAACAAAGAAATAGGAATAAGCCTGACTTTTCCCGTCGAATCGCACATTGTGCTATTTTAATCTGACCTTCTTTAATCTGCTGGATCAGCTTCTTTTTATGGCCTCTATCTCTACCCAAGAAGGTACGAAACGGTATTTTAAACAATACAAATTTAAAATCGCGCTCATTGGTATTGTCACGCCATCGAAGCAAATTCCCAGAAAAAGGGATGGGCATATTTTTGCGGTAATTTCGAAGCGATTGATCGCCCCTCCAATACGCCTGCCGATCCGCGCAAAATGCTTTGAACAAGGAGGTATTCAAGTTGGTAATAATATTGGAGTGCATTTGTCCTTTAAACTGTTTGGACAGCAGCTGATAAGTTGTATTTAATCGAGAAGTAGTCAGAATACCTTCTGGATCTTGCTTATAATCCACTAACTTAACTTTTGCCTCGTCTTTTAGGTACAGCATATCTTTGAGATGCTCCTGCATGAACTGATGAGAAATCGCAATATTCGACGCTTTAAATACTAAATTCTGCCATTGTTCTAATTTCTCTTGGTGTCCACGTCGCTTCTCCGGATCTGCTTCGTCCACGAGAATTTGAATCTTACGCGTTAGCATAACTTTTCTTTTGGCCATATCTATACGAATTAGGCACTTTGAAAAGTGGATAATTTGGATTTTCGATAGGCGCGGACAAATAAATTATTCGCTACAGCAAGCTCTATATTTAGCTCAGTTGCGATTTCAGTGAATGTTAATTGCTGATCACAACGTAAGTGCAGTACTAAGGCTTCCTCTGTGTTTAAATAAGTCGCGTCCGCATCCATCACGTGTTTATCTAACACCTGTAGTTTCTCCGTATTCTCAAAAACAGATCGGATTTGCGCTATCGCCTGTTGCACTCGGCTCTGTACTTCGTGGGAAGATCTACCTCCTAAATGATCTGCAATCCGATCATAATTGAAGCTGTATTCCAAACACAATCGAATCAATGTTTGCTGATCTTGACGAAGATGGGGCATTAGCGCGTTGATCTTTCTGATATGTAACCGCTCTTCGGGACACTGGGTATATCGAGACTGCTCACCTTCGTATTCCCTCAGGTACCACAGACGATCGTCACACTGAACTCCATCTAGTTGTACGAAACTGCGGTGGAACTGTTCTGAAGGATTGCCATAAAATTCTCGCGTTGCTCTTTTGATTTCCTCTTTAAGAAAGCTTTCGATATTTTGCATACTTTTCATCCGCGTACGAAAGAGCCATAAACGGAAAAATGCCTCCTGCACAAAAGTTCTGCTTGTATACGCATCCCCAGTAGTTCTTTTAGCCCCAGCATAGAGGTCCTCATAGAAGCATGCGTAGAAATAATCTAAAGCCAATTCATTACCACTATTTAGAAAAAGTACATATTGTTCTGAGGAATAATTTGCTTGCTTTATTCTCATATACTAACCATTAGCTCATTTTAGATTTCACACGTTGTCGATGACCTTGCTTGGGTAGTGCATTTCATACCCAGATAATTCTATATTACCACAGATCTGTTTCAAAAAATCTGCGGACGCTGTTGTGTGCAATATTCTCCCAAGTATGAGAGAACTCTCTTTAGCAAAAAATTACTTAGTGAGCGATCAAGATCCTCACCCTACGGCGTCACAAAAAGCCTCCTTTTTCATTTAGTATCTCGATTTACCACCATTCGAAAGTACCATCAGATCATATCATCCCACGATTCACATTTCGAAGTTGGGCAGCTCCATTTAACAGCACTTACACATTATTTAGTTTCATTAAAATTAATATATTTTCAACAACAATCCAAATGAAATTCGAAATAGAGAAAAAATTGATATATTTTTTTAGCAGATATGATATATTGTAAAATGATATCTTATTATGATAGGAGAATTACTTACTACACATCGAGAAATAGTATATATAATAAAAATTCGGAATAGGCACACTTTCGTCGCTGCGAGAGGGCCTGAGTATGCTATAGTATTAGTTAGTGACTTGTCACGCAATAGACTTATAAACTGAAATTCCTATTAAGGAAGGGGCTGACTTGACCCCAATTTAGAAGAACCATCTATCTTGTTGTTTCAAAGAATAATTGTCATACAATATGACAATTACCATGAAACTACACATTAAAACATAGGGAGAGCATGGATGAACACGATCATGCAATCGTGATAATCTGGCGGATTACAAACTTTCTTTTGCCGCACGCATGAGCGGACTGGCAAACACAAAGTCGTTCAATTCTTGTATATCTGCTTGCAACATGTCCTGACTGGAACCTTCCCAAAACTTTTCTCCTTTATGAAGGAACAGAATGTACTGACCAATCCCCATCACGGAGTTCATGTCGTGCGTAACGACTACTGTAGTACAGTTATATTCTTCTGTAAGTTCTTGAATTAATTCATCTATTAAGATCGACGTCGCTGGATCCAGTCCCGAATTAGGTTCATCACAAAATAAGTACTTCGGGTTCATACTAATTGCTCTAGCAATGCCCACCCGTTTTTTCATTCCGCCGGAGAGCTCTGCAGGATACAAATTATTACGCCCGGCAAGATTCACTCTTTCTAAACAAAAATTGGCACGATCCACTTTCTCCGCTTGGCTCATGTTGGTAAACATATCTAAGCTGAAAACAATATTTTGTTCAACCGTCATAGAGTCGAACAAGGCAGAATTCTGAAACAGCATCCCAATCTCCTTGCGGATGGGTACGCGATCTTCAAAACTCAACTTGGTAAACTCTTTCTTATCGAAAAACACCTTGCCTGTTTCTGGAGCATGTAAGCCCACAATGCATTTTAATAAGGTACTCTTTCCTGAGCCCGAGCCGCCAATGATCAAACTTACTTTTCCAGGCTCGAAAATGGCATCTATTCCCTTCAGAACATGGTTATCTTCGAAAGATTTATTGATATTTTGAATTTCGATCATAGTTATTACAACATTAAAGCAGTGATCATATAATCACAAGCAAGGATAGCTATACAGCCAATAACGACGGCACGTGTGCCAGCTTGACCTACCTCTAAAGCGCCCCCTCTTACATGAAAACCTTTGTGGGCTGGTACTGAGGTAATGATAAAGCCAAAAACAAATGCCTTAACCATCGCCACCGAAACAGTGAAGCCGTTAAATGAATCGCGGATCCCGCTAATGTAATCGTTAGGAGAAACAGCACCTGAAAGTGCTCCACCTATTAAACCTCCTACCAATGCACAAACAATAGCTATAGTCACCAATACGGGTACCATGATAATACCGGCTACGATCTTAGGCAAGATCAGGTATCCTGCCGCGTTGATTCCCATAATTTCCAAGGCATCGATCTGCTCGGTTACGCGCATCGATCCTATTTGAGAAGAGATAGCAGAACCCACTTTTCCCATTAACACCAACGCAGAAATCGTGGGACCAAGCTCCAAAATATTAGAGTCTCGATTAATCTGCCCGATTACAGAGGTGGGTATTAAATCAGAAGCGAGCTGAAAGGCAATCTGCATGGTCATAACGGCTCCGATAAAACTCGAGATAATCACGATAAGTCCCAGCGATCCCACTCCTATCTCGTTCATTTCATGAGCAATCTCTTTCCGATAGATCTTCCATTTCTCCGGTCTGCGAAACACTTTTTGCAACAAAAGGAGATACTCCCCGAAATAATAGAAAAACATATACAGCTCTTTAGATGACGTGTTTGGACAATATATTCTGTAGATAGCTAACTCGATTTGACAAAAAATGTTTCAACGAGACCATCAATATACAAATTTGTTTATTATTTCTTTACCGACAAAACGCGGAGGTTCACCGAATATTTGAATAATATAACCTAATATAGGGCTTTATACCCTATTTTAGCCCGTAAGTTTGATCTTGTAAGAACAAAACACCACAAAAGATGAACAACAAAATCGCAACTGGAATCTGGCTCGTATTTATCGGAGCAATAATTTTGCTTCACAACACGGATATTATTCACTTCAATTTCTACGCTATTATTAAGTTTTGGCCGCTAGCGATCGTGTCCGTTGGTATTTCTCTTTTATTGCAGAATCGGCCACACGGCGTACTGATTAGTACTATTTGTAATATATTGATATGTTCGTTCTTAGTATTTAAAGGAACCACGATCGGTGATCAAACCTATACCAATGGAGAAGCGGGCATACATACCCAAGCTCAAAGTCAGCGCGTGGCGATCGATTATAACGCGGATATAGAACAAGTGAAACTACACCTCAACGGAGGTGCTGCCAGCTTTAACTTAGTGACACCCATAGATTCCAGCAAGTTAATAGCGGCATGGACAGATAGCCCGAGCATTGATTTGCAATTGGATGAATCCGGAACCACACAAAAAGAAGTGGTATTCGAAGCGAAGCACCGCGATAGCCGATCCAAGAAAAACACGGTAGAATTCTATTTGCACCCTACACCATTCTGGGATATAGAGCTAAATGTGGGTGCTGTAAACTTCAAAGCCGATTTTTCAACGTATCGTTTGCAGGCTTTAGCGATCAATGCCGGTGCAAGTAACATCGGCCTCACATTTGGTGTACCTAACTTAGAGAACACAAAAATTGAAATCAATACGGGAGCGTCAAATTTAAAGTTACGTATACCAGAAGGCGTTGCTTACCGCGTAGTCGGTAAAAATGTAATGTCTTCCACCCGATACGAAGGAGCAGAAAAAGTGAGTAAAGGTGTTTATGAAACGAAGAACTACCGCAGTGCTGCCCAAAAGTATGACATCGAACTGAATGGCGCCGCAAATTCATCTTCTATTAACACCTATTCCCTCGAAAAATAGCTAACTTTGGTGCCAAATGGAAGCACCAAATTCGACCCAATTGACTGGAGAGTATTGTAATACCAAGTTGGCATACAGCAGGTTTCGGACGCGCGAAGTATTCGTAGGAAATATTCCTATGGGAGCAGATAACCCGATCCGTATCCAAAGTATGACCACCATCGACACTATGGATACGATGGGATCGGTAGAGCAGACCATTAAAATGGTGGATGCTGGCTGTGAGTACGTACGTATTACGGCTCCCAGCATGAAGGAAGCAGAAAATCTGCAAAATATCAAAAAGGAATTACGCGCTCGAGGATACGAAGTGCCATTGGTGGCCGACATACACTTTACCCCAAATGCAGCAGAAGTTGCCGCACGAATTGTAGAGAAAGTACGGGTAAATCCGGGCAACTATGCCGACAAAAAGAAATTTGACCAAATTGAGTACACCGATGCAGCCTATCAGGCTGAGTTAGAAAGAATATATAAGAAATTTGCCCCTTTAGTGGGTATTTGCAAAGAGTATGGCACGGCCATGCGAATTGGCACAAACCATGGCTCGCTCTCCGATCGCATTATGAGCCGCTACGGCGACACACCGGATGGCATGGTCGAGTCCGCGATGGAATTCATTCGCATCTGTGAAGATTTGCAGTATTATAACCTGGTCATCTCCATGAAATCTTCCAACCCACAGGTCATGGTGCAAGCCTATCGGTTACTCGTAGAAAAAATGGTGGCCGAAAATATGAATTACCCCTTGCATCTTGGCGTGACCGAGGCGGGTGATGGTGAAGATGGTCGTGTTAAATCTGCAGTTGGAATAGGCACCTTGCTGGAAGATGGCTTGGGTGATACAGTTCGCGTTTCTCTGACGGAGGAACCGGAGAAGGAAGCACCTGTCGCTCGAGCGCTGATTAATAGATATAGTAAAAGAGAAATAGCTTTAGCTGCGGCACCTAAACGAGAGATTCTTCAATTAAAAGAAGAATCGACTACCCAGCGGTATGAAGCCGCCGAAGTAAATACCTTCGTAGGCGGATCGTTGGTACCTCGCATCATCATTGATCTATCCAAAGAAAACCTCAAAGATCCATTTGTATTGAAACAGGTCGGCTATCGTTACGATGTACTATTGGATAAGTTCCATATGGGTGACCAATCGGTAGATTTTGTATATCTAGGAGATGCACTGCCTTCGTTTGCGATGCCGGGAAATTTAAAACAGTTGTACCATTATCCTACCTGGCTAAGTTTGTCTGAACGTGCTAATATTCATCCGGTATTTACGCTAGAGGAGTTCAATGGAAGCACCGTGCATGATCCCGTTCTGAATATGGTATACATCAGTAATGAGGACTTGGCCGCCGACTTGTTTGCCGAAATGGTATTGGACGAAACGGTCGTATTTATTTTGGAGACGAATTACACACATGGTATGGCCGACCAACGTCAGTTCTTTGCCAACATGCAGGAGTTGGGCTTATCCAATCCAATCATCTTGAAACGTAGTTACGCCGCAGAAGATTTCAATGGCCCTAAGGGAGATATCATGGATCCGGAGGAACCGATTTCCAAAATACAACTGTATGCGGCAACCGATTTTGGCGCACTACTGATTGATGGATTAGGATCCGGTATTTGGATTGATTCTCCAGCTACACCGGTGGATAAATTAGCTTCTTTATCCTTCGGAATCTTGCAGGCTACCCGTTCCAGAATTTCCAAAACGGAGTACATCTCCTGTCCGAGCTGTGGACGCACCTTGTTTGACCTTCAAGACACAACACATATGATTCGACAGCGCACGAATCACCTGAAAGGACTTAAAATTGCGATCATGGGTTGTATTGTGAATGGCCCGGGCGAGATGGCCGATGCAGATTACGGATACGTAGGAGCCGGACCAGACAAAATCACGCTGTATCGCGGCAAAGAAGTGATCAAGCGAAACGTATCTTCTGCTAATGCGCTCGACGAGTTAATAAACATTATCAAAGGAGACGGTTTGTGGGTCGAAGAAAACGAAGCTGCACACTAATTATTTCTCCATTTTATCGTATAATATAATTCCATGCAACATACTTTTTTACAAGACCTGAAAGACGGGAAATTAATCTTTGCAGACGTCATTGCCTACATAGAATCGGCTTATATACATACGCCAACGGCATTTTGGAACGGCGAAATACACAATGAAGCTACGCAAAACCAAGGAAGTGCCAAGGTATTACAGTTTGCCTTATTACAATCACTAAGCGAGGAAGATACTTTACAATTATTTGCAGAGCATTACCGTGCTGTGTTAGAAGATCCTGATGGCAATGATCATCAAAATATCCGAGCATTTATGTTGCACGGTTGGGAAGGCGTACGCTTTGAGGGCACAGCTTTGACTGCCAAATAAGCCGAAACTAATTACCCTATTAGTTGTTCTCTTCTGTAACTGCTCCTGTGGAGCAATGCCTTCATGAAAAACATATTGGACAGCAGATGAAACAACAAACGAAGCTAGAGCGAGCGGTTCTGATCCTTGCCTTATTTGGACTGAGCATCGCGCTCTTATATTTCGGAAAACCCTTTTTAGTTCCATTTGCATTAGGCGGTCTATTAGCGATGTTACTGACCAAACTTTGTGAACATCTAGAACGCTTCAAGATGCCTCGCGGCGTGGCAGCACTGATCGCCTTATTAGGTTTTGTGCTGATTGTGGCAGGCGTATTAACGTTGCTGGGCTGGCAACTGGCAGGCTTTTCCGAAAATATGGATGAGCTACAGCATAGAGCTGCTGAGGTTGTCGCACAATTCCGAGCTTGGTTACAAGATAGTGTTGGGATAGATCAGCAGCAGCAACAAAAGATGGTAGAACAGCCTGCTAGCTCTGCCGGAGCTACCGGAAGCGTACTGATGGATTTTGCCTCCGGTACGATGAGCATAGCGGTAGATACTATTTTAGTATTAGTGTACACCTTTCTATTCATCACCTTCAGAAGACAACTCAAAAACTTTGTTTTATTATTGGTTCCGGTGGATAAGCGGAACGAAACAACAAAGGTATTACATGAATCGGCCAGTGTAGCGCAACACTACTTGGGTGGTTTATCCAAAATGATCGTAGCACTGTGGATTATGTATGGTTTGGGTTTCTCGGTATTGGGAGTTGAAAATGCCATTTTCTTTGCGGTTTTTTGTGGATTGATGGAAATCATCCCGTTTGTTGGCAATCTGATTGGCACATCGTTTACGGTACTCGCTGTCGCTGTACAGGGTGGAGATAGTCGAATGATTCTTGGGGTAATTGGGGTGTATTTATTTGTACAATTTATTCAGACCTATTTATTGGAACCCCTTGTCGTAGGCAATGAAGTACGCATTAATCCGCTATTTACGATCGTCGGCCTCGTGCTAGGTGAATTGATCTGGGGTGTGGGCGGCATGGTACTAGCTATCCCACTTTTAGGTATTTTGTTAATTGTATTCGATCACGTTCCTTCGCTAAAACCTTACGCTTACCTGATCGGGTCTTATAAGGAGAAGAAAAAGAAATAATAAATGGTAAAGCGGCTAAGTTGTCTTAGCTGCTTTACCACCTTTTTTACTGTTGACGGTCACGGTATATTTTCCATTACCTTTCACAATCCAGCGTACGGTCACGATGCCATTTCCCGGAATAGTGGAAATTTGAATATTCGCCGCATCTTGTTTTTGCTCCGTAGTAACTCCAAAATCCCGATCGTTTACAATCATGCCTGCGACAACGGTTCCTCCAGACAAAGTAGCCACATCTGGCACTTCAATTTTATTGGCTACATCCAATGCTGAATGCGTCGGAATGATGCGCTGATTTCTGATGACTGCCGTTACTTCGGATAAGCCAGACCCCAAATCTTTAATAGTAATCTCTGCCACTTCTAGCTTTGGCGTATGATACGCGTGATAGATTACAAAAGAAGCATTACGATGGGCATCACTTTCCATTAAGAATCCGGGATGCATACGGCCGTAGTTCTTTTTAAAACCACCAATCTCGATGGCGCCATATTGCGGATGTTCATAAGGAGTCCATTCTACAAAGCCATCGCCAAAGAGTAAGAATTGATCAAATACATATTGCTCATTTTGGGCATTGGTGTACTCATTGCCCGGCTGCTGTCCTGTTTTCTGAAAATAATAATTCGCCATCCAGAGCTCGTTGCTCATCGCAAAAATGCCTCGCGCACTGTGCATCCAGTCGAATTCCCCTCCATAGACAGAGTATAAATCTTTGTACGTAACGATGTAGCGATAGCCAGGTATCAATAGCTCGGCCTTCTTGCCCAACGCATCGTACACCGCAATATCTGCCGGTCTAAAATTTCCTTCATCATCTTGCGCACCGGGGCCGCGTAAAATCATCCCTCCGTAGTTATGAAAACTTTGTCCGGCTGCGATGTTGGGATGCGCCATCACGAAGTCGGCCACGGCCCGGTTTTCCGGCAGGGAAAACGGATATTTATAAGCGCCACTTTGCACATAGTTAGGCTGCCAGTTCCATCCCCAGTCGCGATTGGGATCATATCCACCGACACCATCTTCATTCACCAAGCCATCACCATCATTATCTAGACCTTCATAACCCAACAACTCATACACACCGCGCTGCCCTTCTGGTGCGGGGATCAGTCGACGAGGATCTGCTGGATCGATAATAAACCGGCCATAATCACTTTTTCTACGCATCTGTGTGATATGACCGTCACCGTTCAAATCATCAAAGTCATCTTCATCCACTAAGCCATCTCTATCATTGTCCAGAGGCTTGCGACCCGTACGGGACGAGTGCTGCGTATTGGGTCCGTGAATAAAGAAATCCCGGGAATCTGGATTGATGCTAGGCGCGATATAAAAGGTCTTATCGGCCAACAATTGTTGGAAAAATGGATTTCCAGCAGCATGCATCTCGGTGACGTACCACGCGATGTATAGGGCAAACTCTACCGTCTGCACTTCGTTGGCATGTATTCCGCCATCGATATAGGTTGCCGGTTTAGCCGACGGTTCGCCATTTTTCTTGTCAGAAATAGTCAATAACCACAAATCGCGTCCTTCAACGGATTTGCCAATGGATTCCAGATTCACTAGATCGGGATGTGCGGAGGCCATCTTCCGATAGATTTCCAACAACGCAGTGTTGTCGTGATACCTGTTCCAGCTAATAGACACCTTGGGATTAGCTGGCGAGCCAGCAGCTGCCAAAATATTTTCCGCTTTCTGTGCGAATGTCGGAGCGGCCAGAAGTACTGTCAGCCCTAAAGCGATGGTGTATTTATATAAATTCATGAATGCTAAGCCTGATTAAAGTGATACATTGACTGATTTCTTACCGCTGGAAGCATTTCCTGCTTCAATGGAGAGCTTCCCGCTTCCTTGGATCAACCAGTTCAGTTCGGTATATCCGTGTCCTTCCAATGCCCCGATTGTTTGCCGAGATTTTCCACTCAGCACCTTTTGTCCGTTCCCAGCTTTCAGCTCTACCACCACATGCTTCAGAAAATAACTCCGCTCCCCCACCTGGGTTAATGTTGGGAAAGCGCCTTTATTGATCACTTTTAGGGAAATTCGCGTGAGTCCGCCATCCAATTTTTCTGTATTCACGTCGACAATATCGATCATAGGCGCCATTCCTGTCAGCTTAATCACAAAGTCAGTATGCTTGGAAACCAGACTATCCACCATCTTGTACGGCGGGTTATGCAATACAAACGGATGAATACCGCCTACTTCTACATTTTTATTGGGGAAATCTGGATGAGAAATAGCCTTCCACGGTGTGTGGTTACCACTTATTCCCTGCGCGTCTGCCCAAGTAAAGTAAGATGCTACCGGATCTTTTTCCGTATCTGGCACCCACCATCCTGGTGTCGAAAAACTTAATCTCCCATAATGATAATAGGCCCAATCAGCGAAGTTTCCGTTACCAGCCTTTTGCTTTGGCGCTTCTCCCAGTTGGATAAGCTTATTATAAATAGACGATACCGAAGCATTTACGTTTGCGTCTGCCTCCGACCAGCTGTTGATCATACGGCCGCCTGGCCGGCGACTGCCAGAAGATGGAGCCGCTTCCACCCCACGTCCAGCCTGCTGCGGTGTAGACAGGTTGTTTTCTGGTCCGAAGGAAACAACTGCATATACATTAAATGCATCGTACAGAAAATCGTACAGCGCTCTGTTCTCCAGCTCAGATACCGCATGCTCGCCCGCTCCAGGTAAGAAGTTCTTATAGTTATAGGTATTATTTTTATTGAATGCGACTCCCTCATCACCATCCTCATTGAAGAGACCATCCTTGTCATTGTCCACCCCTTCGGATAGCAACCGGTACTGACCCCTTTGATTTTTTGCCGGATCGGCCAATACCATGGATCTTGGATCTTTTGGGTTGGGCAGGTAGGTACCCGTCGGATCTTCTACGCGTAACCAAGTGATCTTGCCATCACCATCCAGATCGTCGTATCCATCTTCTCCTTTACGACCATCGCGGTCGTAATCCAACGGCCGTGCATTGCCCGTACGCTCATATTGCAACTTGGCAAAGTACTGCTCCGTGGCATCCGGACTCATGTTTGGAAATACATAGAAGGTTTGTTGATTGAGCAATTGTCGGATACTATCTTGTGAAGCGTTCGCCAACAATTTTTCGGCGAAGCCGACAGCTAATTCTACGCCTAAAAGATGATCTCCAGCCACACCGCCTACGATGGCTACGGCGGGCTTTTGCTCCAGCGCTCCGCTACCGATGGAGAGCATCCAGATGTCGGATCCACTCAAGGTTTTGGTCAGGGATGTGGCTTTTACCAATTGGGGATAGCGCGCCGCTAATGCTTTAACGCGCTGCGCAAGCTGCTGCTTGTTGCTGTAATCTGTTTGCACCTGCGCTTGTGCAGTTATACTGCATACGGACAGGATGCCCAGATAAAGGAAGATAATACGATTCATTAATAATGGTTTTCTTGTGTTCAGCCAATGCTACGTTCACATCGAGCAATAACATGCTCTTACCCAGTCTAGAAGTAGTAAAAGTCCAAAGCTGGAGAATGTACGGATGACCACTCTAAGGTAAAAAATAAATTGCTTAACCCGGAATTAGAGCACCTTATTTTTAAATGTTTCTTTCAACGGCTGATTCAAATCGATCAAATAGCCATTTAATACCGCATAAAGTAAACGACCGGAATCGTCTGCCAGGTAAAAATTGGCTGTACCGCCCAAATCTATCCGCGAGGTGAGGTAGAAGGTCGGCTGTGTGAAAAGCTGTATCGGTAGGTTGTGAAATGACGCGGCATTGCCGGCTGTAGCGGGTTGTAAACGAATAGCCATATAGCCCTGCTTCAATAAATCGAAAGCTTCCGATTTCGAAAGGTTGTTTACCGAGGTAATGACCTTCGGAGAAATTCTGCCTTGTACAAAATGCAGCTGAGAAGCATCCACTTGGTCATATCCGAATGATTCTTGTAGATCGCCCAAATCTTCTACCCAGCCGCGGACAAAGAAATCACGATCGACCGTGTTCTCCGCGCGACGGATAGCAATATCGGTACGTAGCGGAACAGAGTCGGAGCCAATCTCCAAGTTACGGATAAACACATCATGCAATAAAGAAGAACCGTTAAAGGGAATGTCATCATATTGCGCAATTTCATACTGTTCGTAACTGCCTTGCGCGATCTCCATCAACGCATTGAGAATAATGATAAAATTAATTTTACGGATCTGTTGTTTTTCCACATCGCCTTTCAGACCACCCGATTCAATGAGCACCGTTGCAGCACCCCATTTCTGGAAGTTATCGCCAAATCCTCTTGGTGAATGCGTGTCATCATATTTAGCAACCGCTTCTGGCTGATATTGCTGTACCATCTTGTTGATTCCCGCAATCAACTTCATGGCATTACCCCGCGTTTCATTGATCTCACGTGCTTCATTATACGCGGGAGCTAGTAGGGATATAGTGACCGGATTTTGGGTTTCGGGCACGTGGTAATAAATAGATTGATCGTGCAGATTAAAGCCAAAAGAAGGTTTTACCGCATCTGCACGAGCTGTCAATAGCTTACCTTCCACCGTTTGCTTTGCACGTGCATCCCGATTGAGATCTATGCTCTGTACATTCCGGCGATTATAGATCTCCGCTCCATCGGGGTTCAACATCGGGATGAAATGAATCTGTAACTTGCTTTTCAACAGATCCCGCAGGGAATCTGCTCCGTCATCCTGTTGCCCTTCCAAAAAATTGAATATATCCAATAAAGCCATCGTGGCCGTAGGTTCATCACCGTGCATTTGCGACCACAGCATCACTTTTATACTGCCATCGCCATAGGTAAGCTCGGAAATAGATCGCCCTGCTGCCGATGTGCCAATCCTTTCTACTTGCAATATCCCGCGTTGGGCATGTAATTGTACTAGCGAGTCGATATCCTGGTGTTTGAATCGACGGTGGTAGATCGCAGATTCCTGATGGCTCGCAAAAAGCGAATCCCATTCGGAAGTGGTTAGCCTCATGGCAGAAGAAAAATCTTTTTTGGAGGAATTGATGGTTTTTTCCATGCGTTGGCAGCTTACCGTAAGTAGTCCGAGCATTGCTATGTACAAAATTATTTTACCCATGGTCATTGTATTAATTTTCGTGCTACACTACCCGCTTATTCTGCTATCAGATCCCTAAACTTTTGTATTTCCTTTTGCCCGATTAACGATCAAAAAGCATCCGATGCCCAGATCCAACTTCTTGTATCTGCCCATTAGCATACGCGATATTACCCGACACGATGCTGTATTCGATGCTTGCACTAAAAGTATGTCCTTCAAACGGAGACCACTTACATTTCGACAATATATTCTCTTTTGACACCGTGTAAGGCTTATTTAGGTTTACCAGCACCAAGTCTGCCCAATAGCCTTCGCGGATAAATCCGCGCTGTTCTATCTGAAAACAACGTGCCGTATTGTGTGCTGTTTTCTGCACTAGTTGTTCCAGCGTCAAGCGCCCTTGCTTTACCTGATCCAGCAATGCCTGCAAGGCGTGCTGCACTAAAGGGCCTCCAGATGGCGCTTGTAAGTAAGGCTGGGACTTCTCTTCAAAAGTGTGCGGCGCATGATCTGTGGCGATAACATCAATTCGTCCGTCTAACACCGCGCGCCAGATTTCTTCCCGGTCACCCGCCGTTTTTACCGCTGGATTCCACTTTATAAAGTTACCTTTAGAAGCATAATCTGCATCAGAAAACCACAAATGATGCACACAGGCTTCCGCTGTGATTCTCTTCTTTTCCAACGGAATGTCGTTGCTAAAAAGATGCGTTTCCTTACCGGTAGAGATGTGTAGTATATGTAATCGCGTACCATACTTTTTTGCTAGCTCTACGGCTTTGGAGGAAGATAAGTAACAGGCCTCTTCCGAACGAATCGCCGAGTGCATATCAATGGTGATTTCATCGCCATACTTTTCTTTGTAGAGGGCTAGATTATGCCGGATAGTAGCTTCATCTTCACAATGGGTTGCGACGAGTGTTGGCGCATTTTGAAAAATATTGGCTAAAGCCGTTTCATTATCCACCAGCATATTTCCTGTAGAGGAACCCATAAATACTTTAATTCCGCACACGTCCCGAGGATTGGTCTTCAATACTTCATCGATATTGTCATTGCCTGCTCCCATAAAAAAAGAGTAATTGGCTAGTGAACTATCCTGACCAATGTCATATTTATCTTGCAGCAATTTTTGCGTTAAGGTATTGGGTACCGTATTGGGCATTTCCATAAAAGAAGTGGTACCACCTGCCACAGCAGCACGACTTTCTGTCGCAATATCTGCTTTATAGGTAAGACCAGGTTCACGAAAATGAACTTGATCATCGATCAATCCCGGCAACAAGTGCATGCCATCTGCATTAATTTCCTGTGCGGCGGTTTTATCGATAGTCGGTGCGATCTGCTCAATGCGACCATCCTTTATAAATATATCTAGTGCTTTGATTTCGCCTTCGTTGACGACTTGTGCATTCTTTATTAATATAGTAGACATGACGTAAAAATAGCATTTAATCCCTAAACTTCTGATCATACGCATCACCAACGCGACAAAAGAAGCTCTTTTAAAACACCTTAGCTTCTAATTTGTTGTAAATGGCACAGAGATAGTACTATTCACCTTTTGCCACTATGGCCACAAATACATGAATATGGAAAAGAAGTTTTACCCTGCCTTAATCCTTAGTGTTTTTTTAAGCTTTTCGGGGCGTGCACAGGAAGCAGATACTACGAACCTACAAACTGCTACAATACAGAACACGGCAGCTGCGTCCAATCAAGATGCGGAAACTATCGCCCATCTCACTCGTCAAGTAGCAGCTTTATCCCGTGAACTAAAGAACAATACGGACAATATCAATGTGTTGATGGCTAGCAAAGATCTAGATGCGCAAAATAGATACATCATCATTCGCCAAAACCTGGAAAATGCCACTGGCGCCTACCGGTTGCTACACACAAAGGTACTGGGTATGAAGAATTATCAATCGAATCGCTTATTCGAACCGCTGGTTAAAGATCTAGCCAATCCAGAGAGTGACAGACTAGGTTTTCGTTTCGACCAAAAAGTCACCTCCCTCGTGGAGGAAAACGTGAAGCCCAAAAAACGTAACATTGCTTCCAGAATACATGAAGGTGTTAGCGCTATTGCGAACAACCAAGTGGTGAGCCTTATTCCGGTAGTATCTCCAGCCGCACAATTAACCAACAATGTCATGGGCTTTCTGCGTAGTACGAGTGTGATGACTGATGATGTTGATCAAGCTACTATTGCGAAGATGGAAAGTGAATTAAACAGCTACATTCATTTCTATAACTTGCTGGCAGAGGCAAATACCGAATTTGATTATAATCTCAATGCACAACGTCAGGAACTGTCCTTATTACAACGTCAATTCTATGACCAAGTGCGTTACTTTGCTGAGAAAGCGGGGCTGGAACCGGAAGCCAGAGGGAGTCAGGAAAATATCGAAGAGTATTTGAACCGATTGTTTTTAAGTCTCGATCAGAATTATATCGCTAACAGGCTTACGCAGTTTGAGCAGAAAAATCAATCTGGTAACCGGATAAACTATGATCAATTATTACTAAGCGATGGGGCGAATGATCTAAAAGATGCTAACAATCGTTTGGAAGAATTCGTCGGGTTAATTAATCAGTTAGAATTTCATTACAACAAGCATTACCGATACACGGAGCTCTATGCGGAAAAAATAAAATCGGCATTAGACGAGGCAGCAACATTAGGCGTAACCGAAGATAATATTCGTACGCAATTGAAGACCGAAATAGATCAGATTCGAGATCAGACAAATAGTGACTTCCGTGCAGCGATCAATATGGATGAACTGACTAAAGCCAAAAAATCTATTCGCTACACAGCGCGGATTATATAATACTCTTTTACTAGCGCTCAAAGGATTCTTCTAAAAAACAAGGCGTAAAATGTCATTGCTAGAAGATGAAATGATGACGGAGTAATCTGATTTTTTATAAAAAATCAGATTACTCCGTCATGCTTTTATAATTACATATTTTTTTAAATCTTCCTTTCCCTTTACAGACAAGCTCTTTTTATTTCATAACCATATTATCTAAAAAGAAATATATTTTCATATATATTTCACTAGCCTGGCGAACCCTATTTTGCCATCATTGGATTACTTTAAAATGAGCATATACAAGAA
Source organism: Sphingobacterium sp. lm-10 (assembly GCF_023554555.1). NCBI lineage: Bacteria > Pseudomonadati > Bacteroidota > Sphingobacteriia > Sphingobacteriales > Sphingobacteriaceae > Sphingobacterium > Sphingobacterium sp. lm-10. Next base: position 760,927 of record NZ_JAMJWC010000002.1, on the reverse strand, counting down.
TTTCAATAAAAATTTTACAAGCGCTTGAAATAACGCTTTAAATGCCCATAAGTGATATTTAAAATCTAAATCCATACGATTAGCATCACAATATGAGCTATAATAATAAATGAATTTCGTCATTTGTTTGTAATTAATCTAAATAAAAATTATGTTTGCAATATGATTAAAAATCATTATGCGTAACATATTTTACTTAATATCAATTCTTATAACTGGCACCTGCACGTGTTCTTTTGCACAAGACAGTACTCGGAATCAAATTGAGCAGGTAGTGGTCACCGCTCAATTGGAAGCCACCTCACTGAAAAATTCGGTTTATAAAATACGCACCATTACACAAGATCAAATCATGCGTAGAGGTACAACTGATATGTCGACCCTGTTAAACACCGAATTGGGCATACGCATCAATAACGATATGATGCTGGGTGAATCTGACATTGAACTCATGGGCATGAGTGGGCAAAACGTGAAGATCCTTATTGACGGTGTACCCCTTTTAGATCGCGGCGCCGAGCGACAAAGCCTAATGCAGATAGACGTAAACATGATCGAAAAAATAGAGATCATTGAGGGGCCAGTGTCGGTGACCTACGGTACCGATGCCTTAGCTGGCGTAATCAATATCATCACAAAAAACAATCTGGGCGGACATCGCTGGCGGATTAGTGCACGTGTATTGGAAGAAACTGTTGGTTCGGAATATGCCCCCCTTAGTGGCGAAGGCAGACATAATGCGCATCTAGGCATCTCCCACCATGTCAATAGGTGGGACTTTGATGTGAACGCTAGCCGCAATACTTTTGGCGGATGGCAGGGATCGGCCACTTTACCACAATTGCAGTGGCAGCCTAAAGATCAATGGCTGGCATCGGGCAAAATTGGATATCAGGGATCCAAACATCAAACCTGGTATCGTTTTGACTATGTTAATGAAGACATATTTACACCCGGTCGTTTCAATCCGAACAATACGCAGGTAAATCAGAATTTCATTTCCAATCGCTACAATAATATGCTACAAAGTAATTGGAAATTCTCGGAGAAGCTTACTGCCAATGGGTCTTTTTCCTTACAAAATTACGACCGACGCACGGTGACCCAACGCACCAATTTTCAAACAAGCGAGACGGAGACCTTAATAGATAATGGTCAGGCGGACATCGCCAGATTTAACACCTTATTTTTTAGAGGAACTACGCAATACCAGTTTTCCGAAAAAGTGCATGCGCAGTTTGGTTTGGAGTGGAACAGCCAGTCGGGCAGCGGAGATCGGCTTACCGAGAATGCTTCTGTGTCCGAATATGCGACCTTTCTAACCGCGGAGATTCGACCAATGGGTTGGCTAAATATACGACCAGGGGTAAGATTTATTGGCAACAATGTCTTTCAAGCTATACCGATTATTCCCTCGCTGAACGTCAAACTCAGTTTGGATCAGTATTTCGACATCCGCGCCGCCTATGCCAAAGGGTTTCGTTCTCCTGCCCTCAGAGAATTATATTTCAGTTTCTTTGACACCAACCATTCGATTATAGGCAGTCCAAACTTAAGACCGGAAAACTCCAACTCGTTCAACACCTATCTTTCCTATCACCGTGTTTTTGACGAAGTGACCAACATCAATACTTCTCTTGGAGGTTTTCACAATACCTTTAACGACATGATTGCCATTGGGTTTGAGGCTTCAAACCCTACGGTAAACACTTATGTAAATATCGAGCGTTTCAAAACAACTGGATTGATTTGGGAAGGAAGTGTGACCTATCGTTCGTTTCAGGCAGGGCTGGGCTTCTCCTACATCGGGCGATATAATATATCACGAGAAGTTGATCCATCTTTGCCGGAACTTTTATGGAGCCCGGAAATAAACAGCAACCTTTCCTATTATTATGCACCATGGGGTCTAAATGCTAGCCTATTCTTTAAATTTTATGGAAGACGACCTCGTTTTGAGTTTCGCTCAGATGACGGTGGTATAGATGAAGTGCATCAGGTTTTTGTAGACGGCTTCAACATGAGTGACCTTACGTTGAACAAAAAAATAAATCGCCTATTTAGCCTGAGTGGTGGCGTCCGAAATCTCTTTAATGTGAAAGATTTACGCAACACCGGTACTATGGGTGAGGGTCCACACGGTGGTGCCAGCCCAACAGTACCTATGGCCTATGGCCGATCCTATTTCTTAGGGCTACAATTTAATATGACACAATAAACTATATAATCATGAAAATTACCCCATTTAAAACCACGCTACTATGCGGCCTGCTTATTGCCACGACCTCTTGTTCCAGAGAAGATACGCTACCTCCTGAAATCCCACCTTCTGAAGGCACGCAATTGACGCTGCAAGGTGGTGAGGGTGGAGCTAACGCCGTGAATGCGGTCTATGTAGACCTCAGTACAGACACCCAAGTTCCGGTTGCGCGTAATGCTTGGAACCTGGGTTTCCATGCCGGAAATGAATTTCGGGTGATCGTCAATAACCAAATGAGCGCGGGCGCCTTAGCGACTACCTTTACCGATCTGCAAGCCGTCAGCTCGGCCAATGTGGACATCAACCAATTTGTCACCGATCAGAGCGCGCCCAATCCTGCCCATTTCGAACTATTCGATGACACGATCGGCCGAATCACCTACACAGCCATAGCAGAAATAAGCACCAATCCTACGGAAAACCAAGTATATGTAATCAATCCGCAGGTCGGCACCTCAGTAAATGCAGATAATCTTTGGAAGGTCCGGGTGCAGCGAAGTGGTAATGCTGGATACACCATGCAGTATGCGCCGCTTAATAGCAATGATATCCAGACGGCGACCATCAACAAGGACGCGGCATACAATTTCCAATTCTTCTCCTTTACGCAAGGTCCTGTGCAAATTGAACCCGTACGAGCGCAATGGGATTTTGTGTGGAGCGCATCATCCTATTACACCAATTTTAGAGGAGTTATGGTTCCATACAGCTTTAGCGACATCATTTTCATCAATCATCTGGCAGGCGCTCAAGCTGCAGAGGTAATCGTTGGTCAGAATAACTTCAATATTGCTTATACAGACTTTAATGAATCACACCTTAATCAGGTGCAGTTAATTAACCATCGTAATGTTATTGGTTCGACTTGGAGGGCCACGACTGGCAATCCTATTGGCGCATTCAATAATCGTTATTACATACTCCGCGATAGTGCCAATAATATTTACAAGATTAGGTTTAATGGAATGGGTTCTGGTAACGACGGTGCTGACCGTGGATACCCACAATTAGAATATCAATTAGTTAGAAGAGGATAATATGCAAATAATTAAGAAAATAGTCTTTCCAGCTGCGGTAGCCGCAGCTTTACTGACCAGCTGTAATTCATCCAACGAAAAACAAACCGACCAAGAAGTCGGCAACACAGATAGCCTACGCATTGTATCCATAAATGGCGCGGCTTCGGAAGTGCTGGCCGAGTTCGGCTTGCTAAATAATATTGTAGGAACTGATGTGACTTCGACGTATCCAGAAGCGTTGAATAAATTGCCTAAAGTTGGCCACAACAAAAACATTTCGGCAGAAGGTATTTTAGCATTAGAACCAAATATTATCATTGGAACAAACAACGACCTTAAGCCCGAAACACTAGCACAGCTCAAACAGTCAGGCATTCGGGTAGTACTCGTTCCGCATGAGCACAGCACCGGCGGCAGTATTCAATTAATCAAATCGCTGGCCGATTCGTTAAACATCAGTGGCAAAGGAGATTCTTTGGCGAATGTACTCCGGGAAGATTTGCATAAGGTCGCCGAGCATAAATCAGCCACCGAAACACCAAAAGTGCTTTTTATTTATGCGCGGGGAGCTGGAACCATGATGGTGGGCGGTAAAGGCACCGAGGTAGATGAGATGATCGCATTGGCCGGAGGCACCAATGTGGCACAAGACATCCAAGAATACAAACCACTAACGGCGGAAGCCTTGGTAGCCTACAATCCCGATGTAATCCTGCTTTTCGACTCTGGACTTTCTAGTTTAGGAGGTATTGATGGTATCTTGAATGTTCAAGGCATCAAAGAAACCAATGCCGGAAAAAACAAGAAAATTGTGGAGATGGATGGCGCCTTTTTAACCGGATTTGGCCCACGCGTGGCCAAGGCCATTGACGAGTTGTACCATAAAATTCATTAATGCCATTCCCGAAGAGAAACACCTGGTTTATCATTTTGGTATGGTTGTTAATCGCCTCTTGCCTTGCTTCTGTGTGCATCGGGGCACTTAACATCCCTATAAAATCCTTACTTTCCATTTTAGGAAATGCCATGGGTATGGGCGGATCGGCCGACTACAGCGTGCAGCAAAAGGCGGTGTTGCTAAACATCCGCCTTCCCAGAATGGTCTTAGGCCTATTGGTAGGTGCGACGTTGAGCATATCGGGAGCTTCCATACAAGGTTTATTTCGCAACCCTCTAGCGGAGCCAGGTATTATTGGGATATCTTCTGGCGCAACCTTCTTTGCTGTATTGGTGATTGTCTTGGAAGCACAGCTCTTCCAAGCCATCAGTAATGTACTGGGCTATTATACTCTAGCATTCGCTGCATTTATTGGTGCAGTAATCACCACCTTATTGATTTACCGATTTTCTGTACGTCAAGGCCGAACGGATGTCACCTCGCTCCTTTTGATTGGCATCGCCATCAATGCGCTGGTGATGTCTTTTACGGGATTATTGACCTATATCGCCAGTGATGACCAGCTGCGTAACATTACGTTCTGGAGCTTGGGTAGTTTGGGAGGTTCCAGTTGGCAAGCAGTGAACACGCTGTTCCCATTTAGCCTTATCTCGATTGGCGGTTTGTTATTTTTCGCCAAACCATTAAATGCTATCGCATTGGGTGAAGCTCAAGCCGCACACCTAGGCATCCCTGTGCAGCAAACCAAGAAATACATTATTGTATTGGCAGCCGTAGGTGTTGGAGCATCGGTTGCCTTGACGGGTCTTATCGGCTTTATCGGGCTCGTCATTCCACATATCCTACGTATTAGCATTTCGGGCGATCATAAGTTCTTGCTACCCGCATCGGCATTATTTGGTGCAGGAATTCTCGTCATTTCAGACTTGATCGCGCGCACCATTGTAGCACCTTCTGAGCTACCAATCGGTATACTAACGGCACTGTTTGGCGTCCCGATATTTCTGTACATCATTTTTAAAGACCGGAACAGGAGGGGTAGATTATGATTGAGGTGAAAAACTTATCTTATCAGATTGGCCGAAAACCGATATTACAGGACGTCAGTTTCCACGCGCAGCCAGGAGAATTGTTGACGATCATTGGTCCGAATGGTGCCGGTAAAAGCACGCTAATCAAGTTGCTCTGTAGCGAGGTTAAAAGTCCCAAAAACCATATTTTTTTGAACGGAAAAGATCTGTCCGTCTATTCGGCTAAAGAGATGGCATTGATGCGTGCAGTACTTACACAGGCCAATGAGGTTAGCGTGGATTTCACCGTGCAGGAACTAGTAACGATGGGCCGATATCCTCATTTTGCGGTAAATCCACGTGCAATCGACCTCGAAATCATCGCATCCGTATTAGAAGACATGGGCATACAGCATTTTAAGGAGCGAAGCTATCACTCGCTCTCCGGAGGAGAAAAACAACGGGTGCAATTGGCGCGGGTGCTGGCTCAACTTTATGAGCGCCAAGACGCCATCCTTTTTCTGGACGAACCGATTAACGGCTTGGATATTCAGTATCAACAGATTATATTAGCCAAAGCTAGGAAGATGGCCGATCGAGGCTGGACCGTATTATGTATCTTACATGACATTAATTTTGCTGCCAGATATGCAGATAAGATCTTAATTGTAAAAGAAGGACAACTGCAACACTTTGGCAGTCCTTCAGAAATTATCACAGCAGAAAATCTGCTGAACACCTACAATATTCGGGTAAAGGTGTGGCAAGATCCGCAGATCGGCTATCCATTTATTATCCCGGAACTCTAAAAAACAAGCATCTATGACCACAGATTTAAAAGAAAAATACGAAATCTATAAGACCGATAATCCCAAAACCCGTATCCGAGATGCGGCATCCGCATTAGCAGTTTCCGAAGCCGAATTGGTTGCCACCAGCGATCAAAATATCCGCCTTAAACCAGCTATGCAAGAAATATTAGCGCAAATTCCAACGCTAGGTCGCGTCATGGCATTAACCAGAAACGATCATGCAGTGCACGAACGGAAAGGCACCTATAACAGACCAACTTTCAACGGCCACATGGGCTTGGTAGTCGGGCCGGATATTGATTTACGGTTGTTTATGTCTAACTGGGCGTATGTTTTCGCTACTTCAGAAAATGACCGTCAAAGCATTCAATTTTTTGACAAGTGGGGAACTGCTGTGCACAAGATTTACTTAACGGATGAAAGTAACCAAGAAGTTTATTTAGATCTGGTACAAAACTTTAAAGAAACGGAATCCGATATGCTGCTCTTGGAACCCTCAGCGCCGGCGGCCTCTGCGGCAAAGCCAGACGAAGATATTGACCAAGTTACTTTCCAGCAGGAATGGCTAGACTTGCAGGATACACATGATTTCTTTGGTCTCTTGCGTCGACATGGCGTTTCCAGAACACAAGCCTTGCGTCTAGCACCAGAAGGTCATGCAACACGGATAGCGGTAAACAAAGTCGAAGAATTGCTACATCTCCTATCAGAAAATGAATTGGAAATCATGGTTTTCATCGGAAACGCTAATTGTCTGCAAATTCATACCGGTAACGCCAAACGCATTGTGCGTACTGGGCCTTGGATTAACATTTTGGATGCCGATTTCAATATGCATCTGCGTGATGAAGCCCTGGACAGCGTTTGGGTGGTAAAAAAGCCAACCAACATGGGGCCAGTACATAGCATAGAAGCCTATGATGCAGACGGAAATCTGGTTGTGCAATTCTTTGGCAAGCGGAAACCAGATGTACCTGAGCGTGAAGATTGGCAGCAGGCAGTATACTCCTTAACATCATAATATGCGCATCATTACCTGCATTCTTTTCAGTGTTTGTCTACATGCGGCTTACGCACAGCAAGTCTTGAACATCAAAAACGCGAAGGGCGAGGCCGCTACCGCTGAAGATATCGTAGTCGCTGCACAGGATAAACAGTTTATTCTATTCGGCGAGATGCACGGCGAAGCGACTGCTCACCAGCTCGAGTTAACGCTGTTACAGCAGCTACATCACAAATTTGGCGATAAGTTGGTGCTGGGCATGGAAATGTTCGAAACCGACGTGCAGCCCATCGTGGATGAATATTGGAAGGGCCAGATCAACACCCGCAGCTTTGAAAGTGAAGCACGTATCTGGAACAATTATGCAGACTATCGGCCTTTAGTAGAATTTGCCAAAGCGCATGCTATTCCTTTAATAGCTACAAATGTACCTCGACGGTATGCGAATGCGGTGTATCATCAAGGCATTGGTATTTTGGATAGCTTATCCGATTATGCCCAAAAATGGCTACCACCATTGCCTATGGTGGTAGATTCCACACTGGCATCGTACCGAGTGCTAAAAGATATGATTCCCGGTCATGGTGGTGAAAACATGCTCAACTCCCAAGCGATCAAAGATGCCAGCATGGCGCATCGGATCTTGTTACATACGCCCACAGATCGAGTCATGCTGCACGTGCATGGTGCTTACCATACCAAAAACCGGGAAGGTATTTTGTCATTTATGAAATCTGTAGATCCAGATAAAGTTTTAACGATTACTACCATTCCAGACGAGGGTGATGATACCCTTTGGAGTGAAGCAGATTTCACGTTGCTAATTCCTACAACTCCAACAAAACTAAAGGAAAATTAATCTTATACTTGTTGGACTAAACCAAATTTATCCAAGATGAAGATTGATCATGTAAAATTTAAAACAGACACTTTTCCTACAAACCAAAAAGTAACAGCGGCTTTTGAACAATTTCACCAACTCATTGATTTATTAAATAATCATCAAATTCCAGATTATTTAATAAATCAAATAAACGTAGAAATTGCAGAATTAAGCCAAACGGCGCTGTCAGACGATCCTTTATATAGGTTGATAAAACGAAAACAATCAAAAATTGTGAAACTAGTGGAAAAGCCATTAAAAATCGTTCCCTTAAACTATTATAAAAATTTATGGCTTGTTTTAGGTATGACCGCTTTCGGACTACCTATTGGCACAGCATTAGGAGTGAGTTTGGGAAACATAGGATTGATGGGTATTGGTTTACCGATCGGATTAGCCATTGGCATGGCGGTAGGTACCGCAATGGACAAAAAAGCAAGAGATGAAGGAAGGCAATTAGATATAGCACTTAATTAAGCTTAGTTACATCCTATATCTATAAATCAAAACGGGTGCTATTTCCTCGCATCAAATAGACAATAAATGGTATCAACCAAAATTTTGGGCAAAAATAAAGCCGTTCATCTCTGAACGGCTTTTAGTAGCGGGGACACGACTCGAACGTGCGACCTTCGGGTTATGAGCCCGACGAGCTACCAACTGCTCCACCCCGCAATATATTTTTATAAAATCTGCCTTTATTTGGCTTCCTTCAAAGATATTGCTTTCCTGAATTGTTTCACAAAGATATAACTTGTACTTTTGAAATGCAAATAAAAAATGAAAAATGTCTCATAAAGCTGGATTCGTAAGTATAATAGGTAAGCCGAACGCGGGGAAATCAACGTTAATGAATGCGTTAGTGGGGGAAAAGATGTCTATCATCACTCCCAAAGCACAAACCACCAGGCATAGAATTATTGGTATTGTGAATGAAGAAGATTACCAAATTGTCTTTTCGGACACCCCGGGCATCATCAAACCCAACTATTCCTTACAGGAATCGATGATGAGTTTTGTTCAAGGATCGATTATCGACGCAGATGTTATTCTTTTTGTTACCGACATACATGAGCGCCATGACGAAGAGGATGTGATTGAGAAATTACGCAATACCAAATCTCCGGTCGCCGTATTAATTAATAAAGTAGATAAATCTACAGAAGAAGAAGTAAAAGCGAAAGCAGCGTACTGGAAAGAAAAGGTAAACCCTGACGTAGTCTTTGCCCTATCTGCCTTACTCAAGTACAATGTAGATGGGATCATGGCTTATATCAAAGAAAAAATGCCTGTACATCCCCCCTATTATGAGAAAGATGAGCTTACCGACAAATCGGTTCGTTTCTTTGTTTCCGAAATGATCCGTGAAAAGATTTTCAAACTATACGACAAAGAGATTCCATATAGCACCGAGGTAGTGGTAACCTCCTATAAAATAGAACCAAAAATCACGAGAATCGCAGCAGAGATTATTGTGGAAAGAGATTCACAGAAAAATATTATTATCGGTACCGCTGGCGCCATGATCAAGAAGGTAGGCACCTATGCACGCCAAGACATTGAAGAGTTTATCGACGGGAAGGTATTCTTGGAATTATTCGTAAAGGTATTGCCGGATTGGAGAAGCAAGAAGAACTACCTAAAACGATTCGGGTACGAAGATTAAGTCTCGCTCGATTTAACGCATTGTCAACTCGCAATCATAGCATGTAATTAATTTCTTGCTATGATTGCGCGTTTTTATTGAGTTCAGAAAGCGCTTCGAGATCACTGAGCTTTTTCCGAACGGGCTTCACGTCTTTTGATGATCCGCTTAAGGCATTCCAGATATTCTTGGACTCTTTGGTAAGCAGAGGAGAGATAATAGATAACAATAGTACATATACTACTACGAAGGATTGCACTACGGGCAACAAACCGCCGGCTTTGCCAATGTTGGCCATGATAATCGAAAACTCGCCACGTGCAGATAAGGTAAAACCGATATCTACCGCATTTCTTGGTTTCAGATCGGAGAATTTAGTAGCAAAATAACCAGAGGCGACATTCACTACCACGGTGATTAAGGCCGCCAAAGCGCCCCAACCTACGGCTCCTCCCAGAGAATACATATCAATAGATAATCCGAAGCTGAAGAAGAACATCGCCCCGAAGAAGTCTTTGTAGGGCAGCACCATCCCTTCGATCTTTTTGATATACTTAGAATCTGCTAAGACTAGGCCAGCCATCAACGCGCCAATAGCCTCCGCTACATGAATAGTTTCTGAGAAACCTGCAATCACAAAAAGCAAGCTGAAAATGATCAGTACGAACAATTCAGAAGATTTATCCTGCAATACTTTATCAATCGCTGGCACCAATTTACGTCCCAGCACTAAGAAGGTTAGAATAAAAGTCAATGCTAATGCAGAGGTGCCCGCAACAGCCAAGATCGAGGTAGAACCGGTAAGAATCAATCCCGATAGGAATGAAATATGCATCGCGATGAACAGATCATCAAACATAATCATTCCCATAATAACCTCTGTTTCTGGATTTGCTGTCCGTTTTAAATCGGTCAACACCTTGGCGACAATCGCCGTCGAGGAACTGGTCATGATTCCACAAAGTACCATCATCTCTTTGAAAGGTAACTCCATCATCCAACCGATAAACAAACCGGAAACAAAGTTGAGCAGTACGTAAAACAGACCACCAGAAACGATTGACTTACCTGACTTCATAAGACGGCCAACGGAAAACTCCAGACCGAGATAGAAGAGCAGAAACAACACACCCAGACGCCCCATAAAGTCGATAAACGGCTTACTTTCGGTGAAGGTAAGATCTACCGCACCGAAAGTAGGGGCATGCTGCCCTAGAACCATACCGATCAATATAAAAAATGGGATAACAGAAAAACGAAGCTTATTGGCCAATAGCCCTACTAAAGCGACTAATAAGACAGCAATCCCGATTTCTAATATTAAGGTATGACTCAGCATGAATACAATTTAGGTTACAGCAAGATTTCTTTAAGCAGTTTAATATTGTTTCTTTTTCCGGCAATTACCAGCGTGGTACCCGTGGTAATCACGTAATCCGGACCGGGATTGATGATCGTTTCATCATCTTTGATCGCCGCAATAATGGAAGCTCCGGTCTTTTGGCGAACGCCTAATTCTCCAATGCTTTTGTTTTCCACACCATCGTTGGACTCCCCTACTTTGTACCATTCAATACGCAGGTCGTCCAGAGCCACCTCGATAGTTTCCAAGGCTTTTGGCTTGTAGGAAAGACCTCCTAAAATACCTGCTACGTGACGAGATTCCTCATCGGAGAGTGTCATTACACAGTGTGTTTCATGGTCTGAACGTTCGTGGCGGTACAACTCCCTACGACCGTCATCGTGAATAACCACTACCATCTGGTCACCGGCGTCCGTATCAATTTCGTACTTCTTACCGATTCCTATCAGATCGCTTTCTCTAACTATCGACATGATTTACTTCCTTTTAGTGTTATATTTTTTGACAAATGTACTTATTCTGCGATATCTTCCAACTTGAAGCTACCATCGTCCTTCTCTACTGGACGCCCAATTTGTATAGACTTAGAATGGTAGAACAGGAAAATCCATCCTTCGGGAGCTCCTTTTTCCCAAAAGTCAGCACGCAAGTCGCGTGATTTCTTTCCATCAAAGTCATACTTGGCCACAAAGTTACGAAAGATTTCTCCTGGTTCGGAAAGCACATCGCCTCCAAAGAAATAATGTTCACCACCTGTTTTTATGTGAAATACCTGATGAAATTCGGAATGACCTCCGGTCAACTGATACGAAATTTCGTCGTTCACCTCCCCATCCCCATCTACCAAGAGCAAATTACCACTACGTTGCAGGGCACGAAAAAGATCCGTCCTATAAGAGGCCGATTCGGTACTGTAAGCGGCTTCCCATTCCTTTTCTTGTACCACATATTCTGCATTGGGAAACGCTATTCGTGTAGATCCATCCTGTACATCAACTACACCACCCATATGATCCTTGTGCAGATGGGACATCAACACATACCTTACATCCGCCGGATCGAAACCCAATTTTTTAATATTATGATGAATCAACAATTCATCATCTTCCGTACGTTCACCTAAACCGGTATCAAGTACCACAAGGCCATGGCTGGTCTCGACCAGAAAAGGACGAACGTGAACGAATAAGGAGGCGGGTCTGTCTTTCGGGTCATCTTTTTCCGGATCAAAAGGAACAAAAACCTTGCTAGCATCTACGGAAAAAGATCCCTCGTATAGGGAATGTGCTTGTATCATTCTATATAGTTGTTACTATGTACTTTACGCTACATCGTAAAGGTATAGGATGTAGAAATTAGGCTATTACGGGTTAAAAAACGTATATTTACCCTTATTTCACAAGGCAAAGGTATGCAAAAAAGGTGGTTACTAAAACCCAAAAATAACACGGCAGCAACCCGGCATTTACGCGATGAACTCGGAGTAAGTGACGTAGTTGCCAACCTTTTAGCCTACCGAAAAATTGAAACATTCGAAGGAGCGCGGGAGTTTTTCAGGCCTTCTTTATCGTACCTACACGATCCTTTCCTAATGAAAGATATGGACGTCGCGATAGCCCGCATCACTCAGGCGATTAGCAATAAGGAAAAAATTCTTGTTTATGGCGACTACGATGTAGATGGTACAACGGCCGTATCCATCGTGTATACTTTTCTACATCAATTTCATACCGGGCTAGCTTATTATATTCCCGATCGCTATGCGGAAGGCTACGGCATCTCCTATCAGGGCATTGATTATGCACACGAGCATGGTTATGCGTTGATTATAGCCCTCGATTGCGGTATCAAAGAAATTGAGAAGGTGGCCTATGCCAAATCGAAAGGCATTGATTTCATCATTGGAGATCACCATCTTCCGGGAGACACGATACCAGACGCTTTGGCTGTTTTAGATCCAAAACGGGTAGACTGTCATTATCCCTACAAGGAGCTCTCGGGTTGTGGTATTGGTTTTAAGATTATACAGGCATTCATCCAATCCAATGATATGGATATGGAAATGGCCTATCAATACTTGGATTTAGTAGCGGTGAGCATCGCTTCAGACATTGTACCTATTACCGGGGAGAATCGTTTACTGTGCCACTTCGGCTTACATAAATTGAATAGCAATCCCTCGTTTGGCATCCGGGCGTTGATTGAATTATCCAACAATCGAAAGGATTTTTTCACGGTTAATGATATCGTGTTTCAAATAGGCCCTCGCATCAATGCTGCCGGTCGTATCGAACATGCCAAAGATGCCGTAAAGCTGCTCACTTCCAAATCAGTGGCTGATGCATTGCTGTTTTCGGAAAAAGTAAATCTGCAAAATAATGAGCGCAAGGACGTGGATCTTCGAATTACGGAAGAAGCTATGGCTTTACTCGAAGAGGATGAATCTTTACAGCAGCGAAACTCCACGGTGCTATATAAGGCAGACTGGCACAAGGGCGTTATTGGGATCGTAGCATCGCGCCTGACAGAAAAGTATTACCGCCCCACCATTATACTGACCAACACAAATGGTCATGTAGCTGGATCTGCGCGATCGGTGCTGGGCTTTGATTTGTATCAGGCATTGGAGTCGTGTAGTGATTTGCTGGAACAATTCGGCGGACACAAATATGCTGCCGGCATGACCATGCCAGTAGAGAATGTACCCTTATTTCAGCAGCGATTCGAAGAGGTGGTAACGAATAGCATCACACCGGAAATGCTTACGCAAGAAATTTCCATCGACCTCCCAATACACCTGCAGGACATCGATGCCAAACTTTTTCGTCTTCTGAAGCAGTTTGAGCCATTCGGACCGCAGAATGAACAACCTATCTTTATCTCCAAAGGCGTTACAGCGCAAGGGCTTGCACATGTTGTAGGCGCAAACCACTTGAAGATGACGGTAAAGCAAGAAGATAGCGTGCCCATTGCCTGTATCGCTTTCGGCCTATCAGAGCATATAGATTATATTAATGCTGGGAAGCGGTTTGATATTTGCTATACCATTGAAGAAAACACCTGGAAAACCCGGAAGAATTTACAATTGAACATTAAGGCAATTCGATATTAACCGATATATTTGTAGGTGAAGAAGTTGGACACATGATACTAAAAGCGGAGCACCTGATTAAAAAATATCGGCAACGAACGGTTGTAAACGACGTCTCCTTTCAAGTAGAACAGGGTGAGATTGTCGGCCTATTAGGCCCTAACGGGGCAGGAAAGACTACATCGTTTTATATGATTGTTGGTCTAATCAAACCTAATGAAGGGCATGTCTACTTAGATGACATGGATATCACACAGGACGCCATGTATCAACGCGCGCAGCGTGGAATTGGCTACCTAGCACAGGAGGCTTCGGTGTTCCGGAAAATCACCGTAGAAAATAACATTCTCGCTGTCTTAGAAATTCATTACCCCAATAAACAGGAACGGAAGGAAAAGCTCGAGGAATTGCTCACTGAGTTTAGCTTGCACCGCGTAAGAAAGAATCGTGGCGACTTACTTTCAGGAGGAGAACGCAGGCGTACGGAGATTGCACGCGCATTAGCCGCAAATCCTAGCTTTATTCTGCTGGATGAGCCTTTTGCTGGCGTAGATCCTATTGCTGTAGAAGAGATTCAAACGATTGTAGCCAAGCTGAAAACCAAGAACATCGGCATCTTAATCACCGACCACAATGTGCAAGAGACACTTTCTATTACAGATCGTGCCTACTTGCTGACTGAGGGAAAAATCATGTTAACGGGTACGCCAGAGGAAATTGCGGATAATGAATTGGCCCGTAAGTTTTATCTTGGCCGACATTTTGAGTTGCGAAGAAAAAAACTCTAATTTAGTAACAGTCGACATTAGCACAAACCTATGGCCATTCTAAACTCCTTATTCACGTGGTTCATGAAAAAGCGAATTCATCAGATAGAGCTTTTCATGAAGTATCCTCACGACGTGCAAGAAGAATGGTTTCAAAGTCTCATATCCACCGCAGAAGCGACCGAATGGGGTAAACTGTACGATTACAAAAGCATTTTTTCGGTAGAAGATTTTAAGAATCGTGTGCCAATCCAATCCTACGACTCGATAAAGGGGCATGTAGACCGTATGATCAAAGGCGAACAAAATATCCTTTGGCCATCAGATATTAAGTGGTTTGCAAAATCTTCGGGCACGACTTCTGACCGCAGTAAATTCATTCCAGTAAGCCGAGAGGCTCTAGAAGAATGCCATTACCAAGGAGGCAAAGACATGCTCTCTATCTATTGCCACAATAGGCCAGATAACAAAGTATTTACCGGTAAATCGGTCGTGATCGGTGGGTCTTCGCAGTTCAACAACTTCAGCAGCGACTCCTATTCAGGTGATTTATCCTCCATATTGATCCGCAACCTGCCATTCTGGGCAGAATTTAAACGTACCCCTACCCTAGAGGTAACGTTAAATCCTAATTTTGAGGATAAAATTGATCAAATTGCTCGTATTACGATACAAGAGGATGTCACCAGCCTTGCTGGCGTACCAACATGGAATCTAGTGATGGCGCAACGCATTTTAGAAATTACTGGAAAGCAAAATCTGTTGGAAGTTTGGCCAAACCTAGAGTTTTATGGACATGGCGGAGTGAGCTTCAAGCCTTATCGGGAAGAATTTAAGCGGTTGATCCCATCGGCCAAGATGTATTATCTGGAGAATTACAATGCTTCAGAAGGCTACTTCGGCATACAAGATCAATCCGACTCAGAAGATTTGTTACTTATGTTGGATTATGGAATTTATTATGAATTCTTACCTATGGAACATATTGGCGAATCCAATCCCAAAACTTACGCGCTAGGTGAGGTGGAGCTGGGTAAGAATTATGCATTGATTATATCCACGAATGCAGGATTGTGGCGCTACATGATTGGTGATACCATTAAATTCACCTCGTTATCTCCTTATAGATTCCAGATATCAGGACGCACAACGGCCTATATTAATACCTTTGGAGAGGAGTTGATTGTAGATAATGCTGATCAGGCCATTCAAGCCGCAAGCATCGCTACCGGAGCGACAGTAAAGGATTATACTGCAGCACCCGTATATTTTGATGGAGGTAAAGCAGGCGCGCACGAATGGATAATTGAATTTGCACAACAACCAGTTTGCTTTCGTGAATTTTGTGAGGTATTGGATGCTAAACTTCGAGAAATCAATTCAGACTATGACGCCAAGCGCTATAAGGATATGGCTCTTACGTTTCCGATAATTCACAACGCGCCAGCGAACACCTTTTATCATTGGATGAAATCTAGGGGGAGGCTAGGTGGACAGAATAAAGTTCCTCGCTTAGCGAATGATCGGACCTATTTAGACCCCATTTTAGCGGAAATACGCGTAAATGATCAATTAGGACGTACGGCAACTTTGTAGAGATATACAAAATACCCAGCAATAAACTGCACTAAATTCACCTTTTGACCTTGCTTAATATTCTCTTTTTGAAGCATTTGCGTATTATTCATCCTGATAGTTATTGTTGATTCTCCCTTATTAAACGTAGCAAGTTCGAATCTGCTACAAAGCTACCTTTATTTTCTCCCAAATGCAATAAAATTATTTTATACACGTTGCACGAGACGAAAAAGAAATCTCCCCATGTCTTTTTTTTTACCTAAATTGCATACTTTCAGCATAAATAATTTAGTAATGAACACAATTGATATTCGTATAGAGCAAACACAAAATTCAAGACTGGCAGAGGTTAATTTTGACAATTTGGTTTTTGGCAAAATTTTATCAGATCATATGCTCGTCGCAGAATATGACAACGGTACCTGGAAAGAGCCAAGTATCGTACCATATGGCGACATCTCTATCAGTCCTTCTATGTCTGCTCTACACTATGGCCAGTCTATATTTGAGGGCATTAAAGCCTATAAATTTGACGATGGTCGCGTGAGTATTTTCAGACCAGACAAAAACTGGGAGCGTTTCAATAAATCAGCGGCGAGATTACAGATGCCAGAAGTACCAAAAGAAATATTTTTGGACGGCCTAAAGCAATTGTTGCAAGTAGATCAAAACTGGGTACCTTCCAATGCCGGCGCTTCATTATACATTCGTCCGTTTATGTTTGCTACAGAAGCGGCTTTAGGCGTACACCCATCGGAATCTTATAAATTTATTATCATTACTGGTCCCGTAGGTGCTTACTACAGCAAGCCTATCAGCCTAAAGGTAGAGACACACTACACCAGAGCATCGGATGGCGGTGTAGGTTTTTCCAAAAATGCCGGCAACTACGCCTTGGCACTATACCCCACAGAACTAGCTCACAAAGAAGGTTACGATCAGGTAATGTGGACAGATGCACGTGACCATAAATACATTGAGGAAGCAGGCACAGCAAATTTACTTTTCCGTATCGGCGACACCATCATTACGCCACATGGCGATACCATTTTACATGGCGTAACGCGCCGCACTATCATCGAATTGGCAGATGAGTGGGGATTGAAAACAGAGCAACGTAAGGTTTCCGTCGAAGAATTAATTAAAGGAATTGAATCTGGAGAGGTAACCGAAGCATTTGCTGCCGGAACTGCGGCAACGATCACCCATATTTCGAAAATCGGATACGAAGGGAAAGATTATGAATTACCAGCAGTAGAAACACGTGAGTTTTCAAACAAGGTATTTCAATACCTAAATGATCTTCGTTATGGCAAAATCGAGGATCCTTTTGGCTGGAACTTCGTGGTATAATACACACAATATCCTATAGCATCAAAAAGCTCATCCCGGTCGGGATGAGCTTTTTATTTATATCACTTCACAGGGAGGATCTGATAGGCTAGAGCTGCATAGCTGCCAGAAGTAAGTTAAGCTGCTTGGCGGAAAGCCAATTGCCCATACTCTCACGCATTTTTGCTTCCATTTCACGGCGTGTCATAGCGGTAGCACGTCTACCAGCTATGTTAGTTTTGATCACCGGAGCAATAAAATCCACCTTGGTAGCATACATATTAAAATGTTGCTCCGGAACCACCAACCCTAGAATCATGCCCGGCAGCCCGTGTATTGCATTTGGCCCGGCAGAAAGCGGAATCTGGTCCGTATAAAAGGCAACTACATATACTGAGTCCAACACGACTCCGTTAGCACGGCGACAAGCGTAACCAGCGATATCGCGGTATTCATCAGTAATTTTCCACTTCACGTTCAACAGCGAATCTTTGATAAAGATATTGGATCCAGCCATATCAAACGAAGATTGCCCTTCACCTGTTTTTATGTTTTGATAGGCCGTGTTTTGATAGTCCACCAATCCCATATTAAGCAAGTTGTTTACCATAGGATCTAGCGTTTCTTTAATCGGTTCCCAATTAGTTTCCTGCCCACTAAAGGACAGCTTTTTCTTTAGCACGATGGTCTCACTCACTTTGGGGATAAGCTCTTCAATATAACGACGTTGAAAATCCCCGTCCTTCAATGAATTGACATGCCGTTTAAGTAGGTTTTTGATGTGTACTGTTTTATCGAAGGTAATTACTCCTTCTTGTGGGAAATAGGCGTATTGAGCAGTTGCAGAGTATACGGGCAACAAAGCAATAAGCACAAACAGCTTTACTATCTTCTTCATCATTTGATTTTTCATCTTTATAAATTCTTCTAATTAGTCGGCAGACATACCACCCATCATACTAAAGTCCCAAGACACTTTCACCATAAAATAGCGCGCAATAGTGTTGTAATTCTGTTGTGAAATCATACCCGCCTGCTGAAAGCGGCTGAAGCCAATATTCTGATTAAACACGTCATTAACATATACATCCACTGCCAACGCCTCATTTTTCAAGAACCGTTTGGAGATACCTGGAGTAAAAATGAACCGTTTAAAGCTTTCATCAAATACTTCGGTAGGTGCTTCATATGTATAATCTCCCGTTCCATACACCTGTATTTTCCATGGCAGGTAGGCTTTGAACCATAAGTTGGAACCCAATGTGAAACCGGAACTGTTGAACTGAGGCTGTAAAGAGGAAGCTAAACGTCTCCATCCCGGATTTACTCCAACACGGAAGTCGATCGTTTTGGTGGTGTTCTTTTCGATATTTAAATCTAAACCGTAATTATAATTCTGATTCCTGTTCAGATCTCCATTCAAAAAGTTATAGTTGTCGTTTAAGCTAGCATTCACTCCATATCGACCCTCGATTTTGTAGCGTTTGATCAGGCTGCTTCCCATACCAGCCCAGATGTTTCCATTATTGTTTACACGATCACGCATATTGTCGAAGAAGATAGTACGTACCCCTACTTCGTTGATATTTACGTTTTGCTGAATCGCGTTGTATTGCTGAGAAAATCCTACCTGTGCATACATCCAGGTATTCTTCAACATGTCCCAAGAGTTATAAAACAAATTGTAGCTATTGCTTTGAGCAGGAGTCAGATTGGCATTACCTTCTACAATATTCAGTGGATCATTATTCTGACGTAACGGCTGAATCTGCGTTAAAGAAGGTAAGATGTTATTTCTATTAAAATTTATACCAATCATTTTCGCTTTGGTGATATTATAGCGAATGCGTGCAGAAGGGTTGTAGGTCAGGAAACCACGATCCAACTCCATGTTTTCGTGATTATTGCGTTGGAACAGATCGTCGTTGCGAAGGTTATTGGTAAAGTTAAAATCGATTTTATCTGATTTATATCCAACAGATAAATCCCCCGCGTTACGTACTGTATTGAAGTTAAAATCATTACTAAATTCTGCGTCAAATACCGTGTAATCTCCATTGGCATCTGCATTGAATGAGTTATTGATCGAGTGCGTCCTGGAGTTATTAAAGGTATATCCGATGGAGGTTCTCCATTTATCTGTAATAGGCTCTGTGTAGGTCGCAGATGTTTGCAAATTATTAGCATTTCGAGCGATATCTTTGTATTGATCAATCAGGGTCGTATTGACTAGGCTACCGTCTGCATTGTATCCGTTCGTTGTCGAATTTAAAAATGCGTCTCCAGTATCATCTGCTACGTTACCTGCTACTCTAAGTGATAACGAGCGGCCGACTTTATTGAATTTGCGAGTAAGTAAACCATCATAAGTGACATTGGATGTTTTTGCATCGGTAAGCAATCTACGATTATTGTCATTAATACGTATGTTATCTACATTATTACTAAAAGCTTCGCTGTAGTCGTTCGATTGTCGCTGTCCACGGGTACCAGAGAGCTTCACGATTAAGGTAGTCAGCGAGTCGATATTCCAGTCATAACGACCATTAAAACGGTGACGTTGGTTCTCTACATAATTGTCATTGAATGTATTTTGATTAAATGTACCATTGGGCAGATTTTGCTGGCTCAGCCCTGTCGTAATTTCGTTATTCTCGATACGTCCGTATTTGTAGTTTAGATTTAGTTTATTATTTGCTTTACCTAATCTATCCATATAACTAAGACCGGTGTTAATCACCTGCGGCCGTCCACGTCCATTCCAATTGCTGAATTCGTCACCACCACCACCAAAAATCATTATACCACCGTCGTCCGAAATCTGTACTTGATCACTTTCCAAACCGAACTTTTCCTCTTCTCGCCAACCTAAACTCACGGTTCCATCATTGGCTCCCAGGGCATACGCACCTATTTTTCGAGATCCCTTGAATTTATTTACGGCAACCTTACCCAGATAAAAATTATCTGTTCCGACAGCACCTTCGGCTTTTCCAAACATCCCGTTTTTAGCATCTTCTTTTAAGGTGACATTGATGGTTTGTATACGCTCTCCATCGTCCACACCCGTACGTTCTGCCAAGTCAGATTTTTTCTCGTATACCTGCACCTTATCCACCATATCCGAGCGCAGGTTTCTGGTTACCAATGTTGGGTCATCACCAAAAAACTCTTCCCCGTCTACCAAAACTTTCTCCACTGTTTTTCCTTGTGCTGTAATCTTACCCGCAGCGTCCACGGTGATACCTGGAAGTACCTTCAGTAAATCTTCTACCTTGGCATTTTTCTCTGTAGCGAAGCTTCCTGCATTATATTCTATGGTATCCCCTTTAATCACAACGGGAATACGTCCAGTGATCATCACTTCCTCAATTAAATTAGCGACGCCAGTCAGACCGACGGTGCCCACATCTATATTTCCAGCACCTTTTTCAAGGAGCTGGGAATATGAACCATATTTTGGATAGCTGATCATCAGAATATAGTCTTGTGAGTCAGACTTTGGTAAGGTAAAGCGTCCTGCTTCATCTACACGGGTAAAGTCCACCAGGATGGAGTCCTTGGCTTGTAACAGCATCACAGTTGCATTTTGGAGACCGGTTTTATCGGTATCATCAACTACCTTACCACCTACTTTGGATTGTGCGTACCCTCCCACGGCACACAAGAATGTTAGAACAATTACTAAAGGAATAGCAAATTTTTTCATGTAATAATATTGATTATATCAGTTAGTCGGGCGCAAGATTATCACTCTCACAGTATAGCACATTTTTTTCACAGCAGATTATGAACCCTTCTAATAACTTTGTCGCACAATAGCGCAGAATGTTACAATTTTCAAAAAAAATATTTTAGAAATTATGTGGAAACCTAAGAAGTTATACCACGAGCAACGATCACCAACGCTAAGCATTGGGATGCTAAAGATGCATAATCATAACACGGTAACGACATATCTTCAATTTCAAAAAAATATTTTAGTAATTTCTTCATTACATGATTTTTTTTATATATTCGATCAGTAATATTAGCCACTTAATGAATATTTGCAGTTTACAAAGCCGTACCATAGGTTTATTTTTAGAACCAATTCCCAGCTAGCTAGAAAACTACACACTGCATGTTTTTTTCCTTCAAGAATGATAAATAATTGAAAATTTCGGTTTTGATTAGGACGTAGTGTACAATACGACCGAGCAAAATCCGCAATAGCTTGCAAGCGAAGAGCGAGGCAGTACACTCCTAAACTCTTTAAACTATGGGGGCTTTTTTAACCATTAATAATATCATTATGAAGAAGTTTTTAATGTGCGTTTTATTCCTAAGTACTTTTGGAATATTAGCTAAAGCCAACGTGAACCACCACCCAGTAGTTTACGAAAAAATAAACCGATCAATAGAGCTGACAGATAATATGCGTATTGCTGAAACGGCTGAAGGAGTCAGTCGCACGCTTGCCGCAGACTGGTGTTACATTGGCCGGTATGACGTGTATCTTGACGGAGAGTATATTGGAGAATACGATGTATTTATTGAGTGTTAAAACTCATTTCAAAAAGGAGATTTGCCCCCGATTAATTTATCGGAGGCGAATCTCTATTAAACTAATTATAATTATGAGAACTTTTTTCTTAACAACAACTTTGCTTTTGGCAGCGTCTATCGGTGTAGCGCAGTCCTTTATCATCTCTTATGAAGAACGGGCAAATATTGAAAACCAATTGAAAAATGTGACAGATCCTCAGGCTAGAGCGCGCGTATCGGCTCATCTATCCAATCCAAGGCAACACACTTTGTATTATCAGAATGGAGAATCTTTGTATGTTAGTAATCAAGATAAAGCGACAGAGGAGGATTTATCAGTAGATGGTGGCAGTAACATAAAAACGATAACCCTCGGCCAAAATGTAGGCGGTCTATATAAAAATCACCAGAAAAATGAATTTTTACACGAGGGCAACGTGCTGGGAAAGGTTTTTTTGGTAACCGACCGATTAGAGCCTTATAACTGGCAATTGGCTGAAGAGGAAAAACAGATTGGCCCTTATCTGGCGCATAAAGCAACCACAAAAGTGGACGACAAAGATATCATTGCCTGGTACACTTTAGAATTTCCGATTCAGGATGGGCCAAAAGACTATTATGGCCTGCCAGGGTTGATTATTGAACTACATGCTCCGAAGATGTCCTACCATGCGACAGCTATTACCCCAAGCCAATCAGTTATTGAAATTGTCAAACCAAGCAAGGGAGAGAAAACTACACGGGCTAAATACAAAAAAACACTGGAAAATAAGATTTCTGAATTAAAGCGAAATACCGAAAATCCTCCTTTCTAGCTAATAGATTACTTCATGCTCAACAGACTGGTGTTACTTCTAAGTTGTATGCTTTCCAGCCAAGTCGTGTTAGGCCAGGCAAAAATACAGGGGCTGATTACCGACCTAGAAAACAAACCGATCGCAAGGGCCAGCATTGTCTTAAAAAAGCAAGACAAACATAGCCCTATAGCTTACACGATCACTGGTTTAGATGGCCAGTTCGAATTAACAGCGGAACCTGATCGGACATATACTTTAGAGATTAACCATATCTCCTTCTTAAAAAAGGAAGTAGAGGTTCACGTATCACAAAATAAAGAAAACCGCTACCAAATCACTTTAAATCAAGACGACAGAAAGCTAGATGAAGTAACCGTCATTGCCAAAGCAGCAGCAATACAACGTGGTGACACGATAAGCTATAATCTGGATCTATTCACCACCGGCAATGAGCAAAAATTAAAAGACGTAATAGCGCGCCTGCCTGGCTTAGAAATAAATGACAATGGAAAGATTATTGCACATGGCAAAGTAATTAACGACCTTCTGGTTAACGGGAAGAAGATGTTTGGAGACAACCATCAGATGGCTACGGAGAATATCAACGCGGAAATGCTAGCAGGGATTGACTTGTTGAATAACTTCGAAGATTTTGCAGGTATAAAAGAAGTAGAAGGCAGTGACAAAAAAGCCTTGAACATTAAAATAAAAGAAGAGTACCTAGGACGCATTAGTGGAAACGTAGAAGCCTTTTTAGCGCATGAAAGGCGCTATAAAACACATGGAAATCTTTTTCGATTCGGTGGAAATGGTAATATCAGCAGTATCATAGATTTAAACAATACCGGTGAGCAAGCATTATCATTACGGAATTTCATAGACATGAGTCGAGGTATCAAACAAGATCTAAGAAATAATGATGCCTCTTTATCGGATATGCAACGATTACCATCTATACCCGACTTCTTAGTAAGAGATAATGATGTCGCTACTAAACAGTCGGAATTTGCATCTTTTGATGTAGCCTACCAAATCTTAGACAATCTGTCCATCAATGGTTTCAGCATATTAAATATCAGCCGATCTGAGGAATTCATACGTTCCGAAAAAATATTTTTAAATCCCGCTGGCGACATAACTGCCGTTGAACATCAGCAGGCTGATAATGCTTTTCTTTTTAACCAAACAAAATTAAATATAGACTACAAGGCAAATGCCAATAATCTGGTTAACTATTCCCTGCTATTTGATCCGAATAGTGCACGAAGAACACGATCTATCCATTCTCAGATACAGCAAGATACCACATTATTTCATGAGAAAAATCGGAGATTCAATTATCAGTTTGGTCATCAATTAAGTTACATCACGCGGATATCGAGCAACAAGCTATTGTCTTTTAATGCTTTTCAAGAGGTGGCTGTTAGGGATCTCCAATATGAATTGGATGGCAATCGATCTTTGTTCAATAGTTCGTTGACATTACTTTTCCAGGAAAAGATGATTAGGGAACGTGAATCCGGTGTATTTGCTAAATATACCCATAAAATACATCAGCACATTCTAAGACTCAATACCGGCTACATAAATCAACATAACAGCTTATTTATTGATAACGAAATAAATCAAATGCGGAATAGTCTACTTGATGTATCCATGAATTATTGGTTTTCTGATGCTTCTATCATGAAAAAAACGGGGTTTTGGCAATACCGTTTTAAGGGAGAGTTCAGACGATATCATGCTCGCAGGGATCTGGATAGGCAGCAACTCAATCAGTTTTTGCCCTCGGCACAATTAAAGCTAGCTTTTAATGATTTGCATAGCATCGCAATAACTTATAAAAAAGACATTGATTTTCCTCAAGTCGAAAACATCAATGATGTTGCTTACGTAAGTGATTTCCGGAATATTGTTACTCCCTCGCAATTATTTTATATGGAACAGTTTGTGCAACATACTTATGCGCTCAATTACGCTCGATTTAACCTTTATAGTGGCACCGTTTTATTCGCCAACGCATCATTAACCCGATCCAATAACTTCCACACGCGAAACACACGTAATTTTGTGGATTATAATGAAACGGAAGATGTCCTATCTCCTGCTTATACAACCTTCAATTCGAACATCTCCTTTGAGCAACGTATCAATACCCTACGCAGCAAATTCAAACTAAGTGGAGGCTATGTAAATACGGAAAATTACAACTATATAAGCGGACTGGAAAATCGCTTTCGCACCAATATATATACCCTTAGAGGAACGTTGAACAGTACCTTCGAAAACCCCTTATTTAATTTTGACGCCGGTGTCTTTGCCTCCCGTCAAGCCACTGTTAATAGTTTATCCAATGCTGCTAATAGGATTGAACGCTGGGCCCCGCTACTTAACATGCACGGAAGGATCGGCGAGATTTGGAGGTACTTTATCAATAATTCGTATGAGCAGTTTAATGCTGGCGATACAAAACGTAATTATTATGATCTTGGCGGAAAATTGTTGTATCAAAAGACAGGTAGCAGGTTACGCTATTGGACAGAAGGAACCAATGTACTAAATATAAGAAACCCCGAGATGATACGTGTTTCAGCACAACAAAATCGACTATCTACAGATATCATCAGACGAATTGCCGGCTATGTCGGACTAGGTGTTTCTATGGAATTGTGATACCGTAACTATATTGGATCAAAGACATTTTTCGTAAAGGTTACTGATACTGGTAGTCTTGCCAATGACTTCTATTTTCTGCTACACCGGGATTAGCACCAAAATTTATTTCCTTATTTTTGTGAAAACTTAACGAGTCATGCAAAAAATTAAAGACTATGTATCGGCCAACACCGATCGCTTTTTGGCAGAATTATTTGAGCTATTACGGTTCCCGTCGGTAAGCGCCGATCCCAGATACAAGGAAGATATGGTAAAAACTGCTGCTTTCGTCGCTCAAAAATTGGAGGACGCGGGAGCAGATAAAGTAGAGGTATGCGAGACAGCCGGTTACCCAATTGTATATGGAGAAAAATTGATTGACCCTAACTTACCTACGGTATTGGTGTATGGCCACTATGATGTGCAGCCTGCCGATCCTTTGGAATTGTGGGACACGCCTCCTTTTGAACCGACCGTACGCGACGGAAAAATTTATGCGCGTGGAGCAGCAGATGACAAAGGGCAATTTTACATGCACGTAAAAGCCTTTGAATATATGATGTCGGAGCAGGAGCTCCCATGTAATATCAAGTTCATGATCGAGGGCGAAGAGGAAGTAGGTTCTTCTAACTTAGGCACATTCGTGAAAGAAAATAAGGAACGCCTAAGTGCAGATGTTATTGTGATCTCCGATACGGCTATGATAAGTTTGGAGCAGCCTTCCATCGAAACCGGACTGCGCGGTCTATCTTATGTGGAAGTGGAGGTAACAGGGCCAAATCGTGATCTTCACTCTGGTGTGTATGGTGGTGCCGTGGCCAATCCTGCTACCATCCTGTCGAAGATGATTGCATCATTACATGATGAAAACAATCATATTGCTATTCCTGGCTTCTATGATGATGTTGTGGAACTCTCGGATGCAGAGCGTAAAGCGCTTAACGAAGCACCTTTCGATGTGGAAGAGTATAAAGCGGATCTTGGTATTAATGATATCTGGGGCGAAGAAGGCTACTCTTCTATCGAACGAGCAGGTACGCGCCCTACGCTGGAGGTCAATGGTATCTGGGGCGGATACATTGGCGAAGGAGCTAAGACCGTATTACCATCCAAAGCATTTGCTAAAATCTCCATGCGTTTGGTACCGAATCAAAACTCGGCACGGATTACCGAGCTTTTCCAAACGCATTTTGAAGGTCTTGCGCCTAAATCTGTTAAAGTAAAAGTAACCCCGCATCATGGTGGTGAACCTGTGGTAACGCCGACAGACAGCGTTGCATACAAGGCTGCAGAGAAAGCTTTGCACGAAACGTTTGGAAAAATGCCTATACCGACTCGCGGTGGCGGATCCATTCCGATCGTTGCACTATTTGAAAAAGAACTGGGCATTAAGACGGTCTTGTTAGGATTTGGCTTAGATAGCGACAACTTGCATTCACCGAATGAAAAATACGGCATCGACAACTACCTAAAAGGTATCGAGACGATCCCTCTATTCCACAAGTATTTTACAGAATTAAGTAAATAGTTAAAAGGGTTCGTGAAGAAATTCACGAACCCTTTTAACTTGGTTTTGCGTTATATTTGAATACACTGCGACGGCAGCCGACCCGTTCCTGTACTACACTATATGAAGTTATTTTTACGCAAAGCACATCGTATCTACTACTTGGGGATGGCGTTTTTATGCTTTTTACTCTGCCTTCCAATTCTTTTGATATTAGTGCGAAAACCTGAGCGTTATTACCAGCAGTTGGTTTTCTTTCGTAAATGGATCAGCGTACTAAGTGCTGCTGCTGCTGGCATTCGTTTTAAATTTCATTATGAAGTATCCATCGATTGGTCGCGGCCCTACGTACTATGCCCCAACCATACATCCACGCTGGATATTTCTGTGCTCACCCACCTGTGTCCACAGCCCTTTTCGTTTATGGGAAAAGTAGAACTATTGCGTAATCCGGTGACCGCACTTTTTTTCAGGAGCATCGATATCCCGGTAGATCGCGATAATCGCATGTCCTCTTTTCGGGCTTTTAAGCGAGGCAGCGAATTGCTGCAACAGGGGCGATCGCTGGTGGTGTTTCCCGAGGGGAAGATTGGTGATGAATACCCCCCTCAGCTGCATCCCTTTAAATCAGGACCCTTTCGATTGGCACACGAGAATCGCATCATGATTTTACCCATTGTAATTCACAATGCATGGAACTTAATGTGGGATGATGGAGGTCAGTACGGCACTAGGCCGGGTACGGTACATATATCCGTTTTACGACCCATCGCGGTCAATGAGCTCAGCGTAGCTGACCCTGCTTCTTTAGCAGAAATTACATACGACTGCATGAATGAAGCGTGGCTGAACAGTAAAATTAACGAACTCAAAAATAGATAGTTATCGTTTTAATTCTGTCTATCGATAGCGGAAACTTGCATAAAACAAATATTTTGCTACTTTTGCGAAAAGTAACAAGCTTAAATAGAGAAGACTATGTATTGGACACTTGAATTAGCTTCGCATTTGGAAGATGCGCCGTGGCCCGCTACGAAAGACGAGTTAATTGACTATGGAATTCGTTCGGGAGCACCGGTTGAGGTTATTGAAAACCTTCAAGCACTGGAAGACGATGGTGAGCCATACGAGAATATCGAAGAGATATGGCCGGACTATCCCACTAAGGACGACTTCTTCTTCAATGAAGATGAATACTAAGACCTTAAAAGCCGCTTGACACGAAATCAGGCGGCTTTTTTATGACTATAGATATCCTCTTTAGTTAATCCTTTTCTCCCGAATACTGTCCAATACACAAATAGTGTACACATGAAAAATACTTTACTCGCGTTACTACTTCTATCAATTAGCTTCTCCTCTTGTGCCCAAATGCGGATAAAGCGGGAGAAAGCTGCTCAAGATACCGCACAGCAAATTAGCACTTCTGGCACAAGCAATGCACCCGCAGAAAGTTCGCGGCGAAGCATAGGAGTCGCGCAACAATTCATTCGGGATTTAGACAACACCAACCTAGCACTAGATATTGTATTAAGCAAGCACGTATTGGTTCAAGACGCTGACGATGAGATGTATGATTATCTGATGGCCAGCCTCGCGGAAATCAGGTTAAACCTGCAAAGCAAAAGATTAAATGAAATCCGATTTGTTCCCTATGCAGACATGTCACGCAAAGACGTTGCAGATATAGATCCTGAGGGAATGAATACAGCTGATATGATCTTCTTGTACTATGGTAAACGCCAATTAACGGCTTTATATGTTGAAAAAAATAAGATCGCTTCTTTCACACTGGTATCTAAAGGCAATAACCGAGCACATTTTGTGACATACTGATTTTAAGATAAACTTGCATTATTAAAAAGTATTGCCAATATTTGTTTAATAGAGTCATGAAAAATAACAGTACAATTAAAACTTGGTGGTGGCATAACGGATAACGTTGTGGCAACATCCTATGTCTTTAATTATACGGAAAGAAATAGTGGGCTTGCCTTTTTGGCAAGCCTTTTTTTATGTAAAAAATTGAAATGCTCCTGACCAATAAATAAGGGTATTTCAGGTGGCGTTTAAAACGCAAAATAGACACAGATGAAAGAAATATTATCCCATCTATTCGAATACAAATCCTTCGATCGAAAAGAAGCTTATGCTATTTTGACCAATATTGCTACCGGTAAATACGATAGCCATCAGATCGCCGCTTTTATGACTACATATGGCATGCGGAGCATCCGTGTAGAAGAATTACAAGGGTTTCGAGATGCGATGTATGATTTATGTCTTAAAGTAGCCTTCCCAGGTTATCGTTTGATCGATATGTGCGGTACCGGTGGAGATGGCAAAGACACCTTCAACATTTCCACGTTAGCTTCTTTCGTAGTCGCCGGAGCAGGATATCATGTCGCCAAGCACGGTAATGTAGGTGTATCTTCGGGCTGCGGATCTTCCAATGTTATGGAATTACTGGGCTACCGCTTCACAAGCGATCGAGACACCTTACAAAAGCAGTTGGATGAAGCCAACATTTGTTTCTTACACGCTCCTCTTTTCCATCCGGCGATGAAGACTGTAGCACCGATTCGTCGTGCATTGGGCGTCAAAACCTTTTTCAACATGTTGGGCCCATTGACCAATCCCGCCAATCCTGAATTTCAATCGGTGGGAGTTTTTAGTTTGGAGTTGGCCCGTTTATATGCTTACCTCTATCAGGGTACTACAAAACAGTACAGTATTATGCATGCCTTGGATGGCTACGATGAGATCTCCCTCACCGGTGATTTTAAAGTAATTGACAATGCGGGTGAACATTATTTTCAGGTTTCTGACTTAGGTTTCGATCCTGTATTGGCAGAGCAGATTGGTGGTGGCACGAATCCACCGGAATCAGCGGCTATTTTTCGGAAGATTATTGCAGGAGAAGGTACAGACGCACAAAATCAAGTTGTCTTGACAAACGCTGCTTTCGCTATAAAAACATTGGAGCCCGAGAAATCATTTGGAGATTGTTTTTATGAAGCAGAGGCTTCATTATTGGGAAAGAAAGCACTTAACAGCTTGTTAAAACTGACTAATGGATAGAAAAATTGTCGTAAAGATCTGTGGGATGAAGGAATCGACGAATATCGCATCCTTGCTGCAACTGCCAGTGGATTACATCGGGCTGAT
This sequence comes from Sphingobacterium sp. lm-10, assembly GCF_023554555.1. Lineage (NCBI taxonomy): Bacteria > Pseudomonadati > Bacteroidota > Sphingobacteriia > Sphingobacteriales > Sphingobacteriaceae > Sphingobacterium > Sphingobacterium sp. lm-10. The sequence goes on along the minus strand of NZ_JAMJWC010000002.1, from coordinate 730,612 downwards.
CTTTTATGAAAAGTCACTGAGATTTGCCGGCAACGTAGATCCTCAGATTTTTGCTCAGCATACCATTCGAAAGGTAGGGGTTTTTGTTAATCAGCCGATAGAAGACGTCTTAGAAAGACAGCTCGACTTTCAGCTCGACGTGATCCAACTCCATGGGCAGGAGCCTCCATCCTATTGCGCAGCTTTAAAAGACAAAGGATTTACGGTTTGGAAAGCATTTGGAGTGAATACGGAATTTGATTTCACGAAGCTAGACGAATACGGTGACGTAGTGGACTGCTTTTTATTTGACACGCAAACGCCAGCACACGGCGGAAGCGGAAATACGTTCGACTGGGGTTTACTGAATCACTATACCGGACAACTTCCTTACCTGCTCAGTGGTGGCATCGGATTACATAACCTCGAGGCGGCATTGGAACAAAAAGACACCCGGCTAATCGGGCTGGACCTGAATTCCAAACTGGAAATCGCCCCTGGCATAAAAGACATAGATTTAGTACATAAAGCACTCAAAATAATTCATCATGAGCAAATATCAAGTAGATAAGCGCGGATATTATGGGCCGTTCGGTGGCGCTTACGTCCCCGAAATGCTTTATCCGAATGTAGAAGAACTTCAAAATGAGTACCTGAACATTATTCAAGATCCCAGTTTTCGGGAGGATTTTGTGAAATTGCTCAAAGATTACGTGGGGCGGCCTTCGCCTTTGTATCTGGCAGGTCGGTTATCGGAGAAATATGGTGCCCGAATTTTTCTAAAACGGGAAGATCTTAATCATACCGGGGCACACAAGATCAATAATACCATCGGTCAGATTCTGCTGGCCGAGCGTCTGGGTAAAAAGCGTATTATCGCAGAGACGGGTGCTGGGCAGCATGGCGTGGCTACGGCCACCGTTTGTGCACTGAAGGGGTTAGAATGTGTTGTCTACATGGGCGAGGTAGATATCGAGCGTCAGGCGCCCAATGTGGCGCGCATGAAGATGATGGGCGCTACGGTGGTGCCTGCCACATCGGGCAGCAAAACATTGAAGGACGCCACGAATGAGGCATTACGTGACTGGATCAATAATCCTGTAGATACGCATTATATCATTGGCTCGGTCGTAGGGCCACACCCCTACCCGGATATGGTAGCTCGTTTTCAATCCATCATTTCTGAGGAAACACGTAAGCAATTGATGGAGCAAACGGGTAGCAGCCATGCAGATCATGTCATTGCCTGCGTAGGCGGTGGATCGAATGCAGCAGGGATGTTTTATCATTTTTTGGACGATGAATCAGTAAATATTATTGCAGTAGAAGCTGCCGGCCATGGTGTACATTCCGGAGAATCTGCCGCGACTACAGCGCTCGGGCGCGAAGGCGTACTGCATGGTAGTCGCTCTATCTTAATGCAAACGGATGATGGCCAAGTTACCGAACCCTATTCGATCTCTGCCGGACTGGACTATCCGGGTATCGGACCGCAACATGCATGGCTCTTCCAGAGCGGACGGGCCACTTTTGTAAGTGCTACAGATGATGAAGCTATGCAAGCAGGACTGCTGCTAACTAAGTTAGAAGGCATTATCCCGGCCATAGAAAGTGCTCACGCACTGGCACATCTCGAAAAAATGACCTTTAAAGGTGACGAGACGGTCGTGATTTGCCTTTCCGGTCGCGGTGATAAGGATTTAGACAATTATATGAAATACTTTGGCTTTTAGAGACACATGCGTACACTAGATCATACCAGAAAAATCTTACAGGGGGAACGCCTGTTATCTATTTATTTTACCGCCGGCTATCCTAGTTTGGATTCGACATTGGACATCGCGTCGACCCTGGAAAAAAGTGGCGCCAATTTCCTAGAAATCGGTATTCCCTACTCTGACCCCGTAGCCGACGGCCCTGTAATTCAAGAAAGTTCTCAGAAAGCACTTCAAAACGGCATGTCATTAAAGGTGCTTTTTGAGCAGCTGAAGACGCTGAGAGAACACGTGCAGATTCCGGTATTTCTGATGGGTTATTTTAATACCGTCTTGCAATATGGTGTCGAGGAATTCTGTGCTGCTTGCCAAGCCGTCGGAGTAGATGGCGCTATCATTCCAGATCTTCCGCTGTACGAGTACGAAGAAATGTACCAGCCGATTTTTGAAAAGTACGGTATCAGCAATGTATTTTTAGTGACACCACAAACATCTGATGAAAGAATTCGTAAGATTGATGCCTTAAGTACCAGCTTTATCTATTTATTGAGTTCTAATGCAACTACAGGTAAAGAGCTACAGGTAGAAGATCGATCAGAAGCCTATTTTTCACGCATTAAAAATATGGGTTTATCCTCCCCAATTGTGATTGGATTTGGCATTTCTAATCGAGAAACTCATCAAAAAGCGACAAATCATGCTAACGGAGCCATCGTCGGAACGGCTTTTGTAAGGGTTTTAGGAAAAGAACAGCTGGCTGCTTCAGATATTTCAGAATTTATAGCCAGTTTCAAATAAAAACCTGAGGCCCTATGAGAAGAATATACATCATTCGTCACGGAAAAGCAGAAGATCCAAATTTTTCGAAGCGCGATTTCGACCGTAATCTGGTAGAAAGAGGGCGTCAAGACGCCATGCGTGTTGCGCACGAAATTGCAGCAGACATCGTCATTGATCAACAAACGTTAGCTATTTCTTCCTCCGCCAATCGCGCTATTCAAACTGCAGAACTGATGTGTGCTATATTCGACTATCCTACCGATCGGATCCAAAAAGCAATGCAGATTTATGAAGCACATCATCTAGATATTTTAAAAGTTATCAATAGCATACCAGACGATGTGCATACAGTCTTCCTATTTGGCCACAATCCAGGACTTTCCTCGCTTGTTACCTACTTGACGGATGAGTACGCGGAGTTAAAAACGGCCTATGCCGCCTACCTGGAATTTCCAGACAGCATGACCTTTCCGCAGCTTTCCGGGCAGACCGCAGCGCTACAACACATCTTCGAATAATCTTAACCTCCCCTTAAGCATGGCCAACAAATTAGCAAACGAACGCTCTCCCTACCTCCGCCAACATGCGCATAATCCGGTGGATTGGCATCCTTGGTCGGCCGAAGCGCTAGAGAAAGCCAAGCAAGAAAACAAATTGCTGATCGTAAGCATTGGCTATTCTGCCTGCCACTGGTGCCATGTGATGGAGAAACAAAGTTTCGAGAATGATGCCATCGCACAGACGATGAATAAATTTTTTGTGCCTATCAAAGTCGATCGTGAAGAACGCCCCGATGTAGATCAGATCTATATGATCGCGGTACAGTTAATGACCAATGCTGGCGGCTGGCCACTACATGCCATATGCCTGCCAGACGGTCGACCAATTTATGGTGGCACCTATTTCAAGCCACAAGATTGGCAGCATACCTTATTGGAGATTGCCAAAATGTGGGAAGAAACGCCACAGGTGGCGATCGAATATGCAGAGAAGCTCACAGCAGGCATTCATCAGGCAGAACAATTGCCAATTAGCGTAATCCCGGAGACCTACACATTAGACGATCTTCAAGACATTGTACGGCCATGGAAGGCTACTTTCGATTATAAGGACGGCGGATACGATCGTGCTCCGAAGTTCCCATTGCCCAATAACTGGTTGTTTTTCCTTCGTTTCGGAGCACTTTCCCAAGATCAGGACCTCTTGGATCATGTTCATTTTTCCTTAGAGAAAATGGCCAATGGCGGCATCTACGATCACGTAGGTGGCGGGTTTGCCCGCTACTCGGTAGATGGTCGCTGGCATGTACCTCATTTTGAAAAGATGCTGTATGACAACGCGCAGCTCATTGGATTGTATAGTGAAGCCTACCAACAGCGTCCAACCCTTTTATATAAAAGAACTGTAGCAGAAACGATTGCCTGGTTGACCCGTGAAATGAAGGCACCAAATGGTGGTTTTTACAGTGCATTGGATGCGGATAGTGAAGGCGTGGAAGGGAAATACTACACGTTCGAGCATGATGAGTTTGATCTTCTTGGAGCAGATGCAACGTTATTCCGCAACTATTACCACATTACACCTGAAGGCAATTGGCGGGAAGAATCTACCAATGTATTGTATGTGAGCCAAGACGAGCACACTATGATTCAGGAAGCAGGATTTAGTGAGGAAGAATGGCATGATTATCTTCAGGAAATAAAGCAGAAGCTGTACTCCTACCGGGAAAATCGTGTCAGACCTGGTCTGGACGACAAGCAGATCGTAACTTGGAACGCGCTTTTGATGAAGGGATTTGTGGATGCTTATCGTGTTTTTGACACATCGGAATACCTGCAACAAGCGATCGACATCGCCGAGTTTATTCGCCAGCATTGCTTTGCGTCCGATGGCAGTCTGTTACACCAGCCTGCCGATGAAAACCGGGAAATAGCTGGCTTTCTTGACGATTATGCTTTTACAATTGAAGGCTTAAGCAGCTTATATGAAGCGACTTTCGATGAGCAATGGCTGAATTTTGCGAAGATGCTTACGGAGCAGGCTATCCAGTTTTTTTATGATGATGAGCAGCAGACATTCTACTACACAAGTTCTACTAGTGAAAAGTTAATCGCGCGCAAGAGCGAGATCATGGACAATGTGATTCCGGCTTCCGCCTCCACGATGGTGCGTCAGCTTTTCAAACTGGGCTTACTGTACGACAAACAAGAGTGGACGGATATCGCAGAACAGCTATTTGCCAATGTATTTCCCTATATAAAAAGATATGGATCTGCCTATTCCAATTGGGCCATTCAACTGGCGGAATTGGTGTACGGGACAAACGAAATTGCACTAACTGGAAAGGATGCCGCAGACTGGCGTAGACAGCTGGATCAGCATTATATTCCTAACAAATTGACACTTGGGGGAACAAAAAGTACACTTCCTTTGTTGTCGAATAGGCAGGGTTTGGAATCAAAAGCCTACCTTTGTCGCAATAGTACATGTAGTCTTCCGCAAGACTCCGTGAAATCAATACTAGAATTAATAAATCAGTAACGGGGAGTATTAAATCTCCTCCTAAAATCAGAAAAATGGCAGTAGAAAACAACAACGTTGTTACGTTGAACTACACACTCCATACCGTGGAAGAAAACGGTGAGAAGACGTTTGTAGAACAAACTTCCTCAGAAAATCCTTTGACATTTTTACATGGCGTAGGCATGATGCTTCCTAAGTTCGAGGAAAACATTACTGGTCTAGACGCCGGAGATAAGACCTCTTTTGAGCTGAACGCAGTAGATGCATATGGCGAGCGTGATGACAAAGCTATCGCGCAATTGCCAGCAGATATGTTTGGTGAAATGGGCTTACCTCCTGTAGGAGAAGTATTGCCTTTGCAGGACAATGAAGGAAATCAATTCCGCGCGGTTGTAGTAGAAGTAACGCCGGAAGCGGTTGTTGCCGATCTAAACCACCCTATGGCAGGTAAGAAATTGAATTTCGATATTGAGATCTTAAGTGTACGCCCAGCTACGGAGGAAGAGTTGTCTCACGGACATGCTCATGGTGCCGACGGTACAGAAGCGCACTAAATTAAACAAGAAAGACACCGATTGGTGTCTTTCTTGTTTTCTATTGCTTGGTAGCACGTAACATTTCCCTTTTTCCCGGCGCTCCCGGCGCTTTCTCAATCGAGAATCCTAACGCCTTCATACTTCTTTTCAGATTTCCAGTGATCGCGTAGGTGACAAATATTCCACCAGGCACTAAAAAGTTAGCTACATGACTTAGCACCTCATCTGTCCACATCTCTGGCTGATGAATCGCGGCAAACGCATCAAAATAAACCACATGAAAGCGCTTCTCCGGTGTAAAACTCAGGATCTTCTGGTGTGCAATCTCTAAAGTAACCTGCGCATTTACTTGGCTTTTATTTCCTATACCACTTTCGTAATTAGTCAAAAAGTTTTCCCAAAGAGCTGGTTCTACATACCCATCATACCCCATCTGGCTGATCACCTCTTGAGACAGCGGATAGGCTTCCACCCCACAATAATACAAATCCTGCTGCTGTGTGCTAACATAATCGGCCGTCAACAAAAAATTAAGCCCCGTTCCAAAACCTACTTCCAAAATATTCACTTCGGTATCCGTCGGATTGTCGGCGAGATAATGTTGCAAACCCTGCCCCAAAAACACATGCTTACTTTCTTGGTATGCACCGTGTTTGGAATGATAATGCTCCCCCACTTCTGGCTGATACAAGGTGCGAGATCCATCGGCCGTCACTACAAAATGTGTCTTATCCATCCGTCAAAAATACGATTATATCTGGCATTGCCGATCAGTATACACTTTGCGTGAAAAAGCAGTAACTTAGAAGCATGCGCCACATTTTAAAAAATTATCAGTCGATCATATTACTGCTTCTAGGCATATTGGTGGGTAGCTTGGTTGGGATGTTTGCGCCAGATTTCGTTGTCTACCTCAAACCTATCGGAGATATTTTTCTAAATCTCCTTTTTGTTGCGGTAATTCCTTTACTCTTTTTTGCCATTACGGCTTCTATTGGTACTATTCAAGATGGTGGTCATTTGGTGAAGATTGTCGTGGTCATGGCGGCGGTATTTGTAGTCACCATTTGCATCGCCTCTGTGGCTACGATCACGGGTCTTTGGCTCGTGCCTGTTACTGCCGTTGCAGACGCGGGCGCGACACAGTCCTTACTCAGTGCAGGAGCAGCAGGTGAGTCCTGGGGAGATCGTATCGTGCGATTTCTTAGTGTGAGCGAATTTCAGGAACTGTTGTCCCGACAAAACATATTGGCATTTGTACTTTTCTCTGTACTGCTGGGCATTGCCGTACGCAAAACGGGCAAGACAGCGGATGCTTTCATCGCCTTTCTATCCTCTGGAAACGAAGTGATGCAGCAGCTACTTGCTTTGATCATGAAAGCAGGACCGATTGGCCTGGGAGCCTATTTCGCCTATCAGGTGAAAACATTCGGACCAGAACTTTTCGGCTTTTATGCAAAACCAATGGGTTTCTATTACCTATTTGGGATGCTGTATTTTATCCTGTTTTTTAGCTTATACGCCTATGTAGCGCGCGGCCTACCCGGAATCGGCACGTATTGGCGGCACAATATTACGCCGAGTCTCACGGCAATCAGCACCTGTAGTAGTTTAGCAACGATGCCTTCCAACATCATTGCGGCAAAACGCATGGGCATACCTGATGCGGTGGCCAATGTGGTGATTCCTCTGGGGAATACACTGTACAAAAATGGTTCTGCTATTTCGTCTATCTTGAAGATCTATGTGGCGTTTGCTATCCTTGGCTGGAATTTCTTTGAGCTAGAAACGTTACTGCTTGCCGTGGGGATCACACTTTTAGTGAGCCTGGTCGCTGGCGGCATTCCTAACGGCGGTTTTATCGGTGAATTGTTGATGATTTCCATCTACAACATTCCAAACGAAGCGGTGCCGGCCGTACTCATCATCGGGGCATTAGTAGACCCTCTGGCTACCATACTCAATGCTACGGGAGATACTGTTGCCGCCATGCTTGTCGCCCGATTTGCCAAAGTTGAACCTACGCTAACTGAGATTCCTACACGGTATGATACGTGATAATTTAGTTACATCTTGGTCCTCTTTCACCGATTATCCTAGACAATAGCTTCAAAAGCGGCATTAGCACTTTAGAATATTTCTAAATAATTGGCGAGAATTGTAAAATTCATTCCTTCCATGCTTAATTCGTAATTTTGCAGTTCGAAACGAGCACGATATGAAAAAGAGTTCCATTTTATTGATTGCCATTATCGCGGTAGCGATCGCAATGATCTTGGTTATTTACACCGACTCTAGTACCTACTCTACCTTTTCGGAGGCTAAAGAGAAGCAGACGGAACTGTATGTGGTAGGTGTGCTAAATAAGCAGAAATCTTTGGATTATGATCCGGTCAAAGATCCGAATCATTTCTCTTTCCATATGTTTGACAACGATAGCACCGAATGTCAGGTGGTATTCAATGGTGCCAAGCCTCAGGACATCGAGCGTTCCGAACAAATCGTGTTGACAGGAAAGATGGATGGAAACGTATTTCACGCTTCCAAGATCCTCATGAAGTGTCCATCTAAATATAATCAAGATCAGATGGAAGTCATCGAGTCATCCTCTGCGTTCAATGCAGCTATTACGCAATAACCTTCTCTACATCCCAATCTCAGATATGGATATCAATTTTATAGGTGAAAACTTATTACCAGGCCAGATAGGTCAATTTTTCGTTGTTTTATCTTTCGGGGCAGCTTTGCTTTCTTTCATTGCGTACTTCTTTTCGAGCAAGGAGCCGAACGATACCACATGGAAATCCATTGCCAGAGGGGCATTCTGGATCAATACCATCTCGGTCATCACGATTGGATCCATCTTATTTTACATTATCTACAATCATTTATTTGAATACCATTACGCCTACGCACACTCTTCGAAGGCTTTACCTACACACTACATCATATCTTCCTTCTGGGAAGGCCAGGAAGGTAGCTTTTGGTTATGGATGTTTTGGCAATGTGTATTGAGTGTGGTTTTGGTGGCAACGGCTAAATCTTGGGAGAGCCCTGTAATGACTTTTGTCATGCTCTGCCAAACGTTTCTGGCCTCGATGCTCATTGGTGTTGAGGTGTTCGGTACACGGGTAGGTAGTTCGCCATTTATTTTGTTGCGTGATGCGATGAACTGGCCGATCTTGAGCGATCCAAATTATCTATCGATGATTTCTGATGGCCGCGGACTCAATCCGCTTTTGCAAAACTATTGGATGGTGATCCACCCACCAACCCTATTTTTAGGATTTGCTTCCATGATCGTTCCCTTTGCTTTTGCTGGAGCGGGACTGTGGCAACGCCGTTATAAAGATTGGATTTCACCCGGTTTGCCTTGGGCACTTTTTGCGGTGATGATCTTAGGTGCTGGAATAATAATGGGCTCTTTCTGGGCTTATGAAGCATTAAATTTTGGTGGATTTTGGGCGTGGGATCCGGTAGAAAACGTATCGATTATCCCCTGGTTTACGTTGATTGCAGCAGTACATGTCATGGTGGCGTTTAAGAATTCTGGTCAAGCTTATTTTACCGCTACCTTTCTCGCTCTAATCAGCTTCGTGCTGGTCATCTACGCTTCTTATTTAACGCGTAGTGGTATCCTAGGAGAGACATCGGTGCACTCCTTTACGAGCTTGGGCATGTCGGGGCAGTTGATTATTTTCAATGCGATCTTCTTCTTTGTGATGGTAGGCTTATTGGTTTGGCGACGCAAAGAGATTCCGAGCACACAGAAGGAAGAGGATATTTATTCCCGCGAATTCTGGTTATTTATCGGCGCATTGGTATTAACGGTGGCTTGTATACAGATAATCGCAACAACCTCTATCCCCGTATTTAATGCTATTTTCGGAACAAAAGTAGCTCCTCCGATTGATCCTATTCCACATTACAACAAATGGCAGGGAGCTTTTGCGGTAGTTATCATGCTGGTGACTGGCTTTACCCAGTTTCTGAAATATAAAAGAAGCGATCATAAAAAATTCTGGTCTGCCATCCTTGTTTTACTCGCGGTTACGTTAGTGGTATCAGCGGGAGTAGTATTCATCACGAAGGTATACACCAACGTGATGTACATCCTGATTACGTTCGGCGCTGTCTTTTGTATCCTTGCTAATGGCAGGATATTAACGGATGCTTTCAAGGGTAAATGGCGTCTTGCTGGTTCAGCCGTATCTCATATCGGCTTTGGCTTATTATTAATCGGTGCTTTAGTGGCTGCCGCGACGAGCGAAGTGATCTCGCAAAATAGCAGTGGTTATATTGCGGTAGCTGGTTTTGATCAAGTGGAGAAACCAGGGGAAAACCTATTCTTAACCGAAGGAGAGCCCGTGCAGATGGGCGACTATAGACTTACGTACATCGGCGACAGTGTAGCTATGCCGAATGTATTCTATAAGATCAAATACGAAAATATCGACGAAGAAACCGGAAAAGTGAAAGAGGAGTTTGTATTGATGCCATTTGCGCAGAATAATCCCCAAATGGGCGGATTGATTGGCACACCTTCCACCAAGCACTATATTACACATGATGTATACACGCTGATTACTGCTGCGGCGTCGGATAGCCATAGCAATGATCCAAAAGCAAACGATAGCGAGCGGTCTGGCTTCGAGGATTACGACGAACCCGCTACGTACGAGGTGAATTTAGGTGATACCTTGCGTTATAGAAATGGATTTTTCATCGTCGAAAGCATCAATCGAGATGCAAAGATCGAAAACATCCCCAAAGGCGCAGATGATGTTATCTTTGGCTTAAAAGTTCGTGTAGTCGCTGCAGATGGTAAAGAGTTTCAGGCAGAGCCTTTATTCCTGATTAAGGATGGCAATGTATTTGATTTTCATAAAGATGTGGAAGAACAGGGTTTAAGATTCCGCTTCTCCAACATTAAACCACAAGTAGATAAATTGGAGATCATGGTGTATCAAAAGCCATTGCCAGAGAAAAAATGGGTGGTTTTCAAAGCGATTAAATTTCCATATATCAATTTTTTCTGGTGTGGGACCATTGTTATGACGATTGGTTTCCTAATGGCTATCTACAGACGTTGGAAAGATAATCGGGCACCGAGAGCTTCTTAATAATGGATATCGTACTGATCGGAAGCGGGAATGTGGCGCATCATTTAGGCGCAGCCTTAAAAAAGGCCGGTCACCGTATTGTGCAAGTTTACAGCCCCACTGCCGAACATGCCCGACGCCTGGCCGATTTTCTGCAAAGCGAAGCCACGCAATCGTTACACGATCTGCGTTCGGATGCGGATTTATATATCTTGGCGGTACGTGATCAAGCGATTCCGGAAGTGGTGCAGCAGTTGCCGCTATCTTGGCAAGGTACCGTAGTGCATACCTCTGGCGCGACATCAATTGACTTGCTGGATAAATGGTCAAAGTATGGGGTTATTTATCCACCGCAAAGCCTATCCAAAGAAGTACCAACAGATCTTTCTCTAATTCCTTTTGCGATCGAAGGAAACAAGGAAGCCGTCAAGGATTTTTTATTCACCACTATACACCCCATTGCACCACTGTCTTTTGAGGCAAATTCTACGCAACGGCTCGCCTTGCATATCGCTGCTGTATTTGCCAACAATTTTTCTAATGCGCTGTACAAGATCGCATTCGATATTCTGTCGGATCAAAATCTGCCGGTTGATGTGATTCGACCGATCATATTGGAATCTGCCATGAAGGTACAAAACCGACTTCCTCAGCAGGTTCAGACCGGTCCGGCACGCAGAAATGATACGCTAACCATGGAAAAGCATTTGGAGTATCTCAAGCTAGAGCCTGATTGGCAAACGATTTACCAAATAATGTCTCAATTCATTAAAAAAAGCGAGATTTAGCACCCCTTTATTACCAAATAGGTAAATCTTTTTACAAAGCATATATTTCTTCTATATACTCTTTGATCTTCCTAATTTTGCAGTACGATTTTGTGTTACCAACAGATCAAGTTGGGAGACATCAATTTGTTGATTATGTGGCTTTATTTTAGCTATGATTGATCGATAAGTACTATTTTGAAGAGACATTAAACTAAATATATACGTATCATGCGTGTTAGAAATCTGATCCTTGGAACGATTATCATCATTAATTTGATCATCATTTCGTTCGGCCTTATTTTCACTCATAGCTGGTTTTGGCTATTGATTATACCCGTTCCGTTATTGGTTATCGCGTTGTACCATAGTTTCCAAAGCGGACATGCTATCTTACGGAACTATCCGGTAATTGGTTATTTCAGGTATTTCTTTGAGTCGATCCGGCCGGAGCTTCGCCAGTATTTTTGGGAATCGGACACCGATGGCCGTCCATTCAACAGACGACAACGTTCTATCGTTTACCAGCGCGCAAAAAACCAGCGTGAAACGGTGGCATTTGGCATGCAGACTGACCCACAAGCCATTGGCAATGAGTGGGCTGCGCATTCGGTATTTCCAGTGCATATTGAAAATCATGACTTGCGTACGAATGTAGGAAACTTCCAATGTAAGCAACCCTACAGTCTAAGTGTCTACAATATTTCGGCGATGAGTTATGGCGCTTTAAGCCGCACGGCGATTACGGCACTCAATAAAGGAGCGGCGTTACAGAATTTTGCGCACAACACCGGAGAGGGCGGAATTAGCCAGTACCATATTAATGGCGGTGATTTGATCTGGCAGATTGGTACAGGTTATTTCGGATGTCGGGACGATTTAGGGAAGTTCAGTCCAGAATTATTCCGGGAGAAAGCGACGAAGCCTTATGTAAAGATGATTGAAATCAAGCTTTCGCAAGGAGCAAAACCAGGACATGGTGGTATTTTGCCTGCGGCAAAAAACACACCAGAGGTCGCTGCGATTCGACATGTAGTGCCGGGTACTGATGTGATGTCGCCTCCGGCGCACAATGCTTTTTCTACCGCAGAAGGATTGATAGAATTCGTACAGGAGTTGCGTGATTTATCGGGAGGAAAACCGGTAGGCTTCAAGCTATGTGTGGGAGATAAGCAAGAATTTATAGACATCTGTCTTGCCATGCAACACACACAAATATTCCCCGATTTCATCGCTATAGATGGTTCAGAAGGTGGAACGGGTGCAGCTCCTCTGGAGTTCACCGACAACTTGGGGATGCCTTTGTACGATGCACTCGCTTTCATTACGACTACGCTAATCCGCTTTGGGTTGAAGAAGCACATCAAATTGATCGTTTCCAGTCGAATCGTTACCGGATTTGACATACTTAAAGCGGTAGCCCTTGGTGCAGACGCGTGTTACAGTGCGCGTGGAATGATGTTTGCATTGGGATGCATACAAGCATTAAAATGTAATGAGGATGTGTGTCCGGTCGGTGTAGCCACACAGCGGCCTCACCTCTATAAAGGTTTGGACGTGGAAGATAAATATGTACGCGTTGGTCAATTTCACCGAAATACGCTACGTGCAACAGTCGAGATTATGGAAGCTTGTGGCTTTAAGACATTAGAAGAAGTTAGCGCTGATAAGTTTTTCCGTAAAGTAGATAACCAAACCACGTTGAGCTTTCATGAGATTTACTTCCGTAATACCGGTAAGCTAGTCAATAATCGGAGTGGATTTGAGCCCGAGATTTTCGAATAAAAATACAACAAACACAAACAAAGCGAAACCCTTGGCTCATACGAGTCAGGGGTTTACTTTTGAAAGGCTATCTGACATTTCAAAAAAAATAGTTACTTTTAAGAAAGGATCTATTCAGGCAAACCTGATCATAATATCATTCGAACGGGCATGCCGGAAATGTCTCCACTTTTGTTCGATTTATCAGGTTGTAGTAAGATGGAATAGATTTAAAAACGATTGTATAGATGGAAAATATAATACCTGTGCTTCTTGTCGTCGGTGGTTTAATCTACAAAATTTACCAGAACTACCAGGAAGAGATGGAGAAGGCAAAGAAAAGACAGCAAAACATGCCTAAGAGTACCACTCCCAAAACGGTAGTTGCCAACCCGCGCACGACAACTGCAAAGCGTCGAGATACTGCATCTCCGACTCCTCGAACACCGCAACCGACGTATGATCGGACTTTAGGAAGACCCAAACCCACCAAAATTGCTCGCAGACCAGTGGAGCTACCTGAAAAAATGGTATTGCAGCACGAAGTACCTGCAGAGGTATCTCGTATGCGCGCGCAAAGAGCACAACAAAAGCTAGCCAAGAAAATTGAGGTGGTACCCGTAGCAGAAGCCGTGGCCGAACGGCAGCAGGCGCACTTTGATCTGAGACAGGCCGTTATTCATGCCGCAATTCTGGAAAGACCGTATGCAGATTGATATTCTACCTGTAGCTGTTAAATGATGGTAAACTTATCTTGATCGTGCAGAAATGGCAAATTCTCCCGCGTTTCTATCAGATCTTTAGGATTTAATGTGAAGGTATACAAATCCTCATCCTCCGGTTTATAATACACCACATCTCCCGCTGGAGAAATACACATAGAACCTCCAGAATAATAATTCTCATTCCCGTCGTGTCCGACCCGATTCACACCAATCACGAAGGCTTGATTTTCAATCGCTCTTGCTGGTATTAGCGCACGCCAATGAGCTGATCGCTTGTCTGGCCAGTTTGCCGTATAAACCAAAAGATCATACGCATCATTTTCATTGCGTGACCACACCGGGAAACGAAGATCATAACAAACCATCGGACAGATTCGCCAACCTTTGATATTGAGTACGACTCGGGATGCCCCAGCCGTGAATTTCTCGTTCTCCTTGGCCATGCTAAAGAGATGTCTTTTATCGTAATGCACAAAAGTGCCATCTGGCGACATCCAAACAAAGCGGTTATAATACCGACCGTCCTCTTCAATAATCAGGGAGCCGGCCACGACACATTCAAACTTTTTGGAAAGGTCGAACATCCAATGCATCGTTGGTCCAGACATTGTTTCGGAACAAGCTTCTACATTCATGGTGAAACCAGTGTTAAACATTTCCGGCAGAATAATCAGATCCGTTTTCTCACGCAATCCAGATAAACGAAGCGATAGATTTTGTAGATTCTTCTCGGCATTCTCCCAGAATAGATACGCTTGAAATATTGTTACTTTTATTTGCTCCATAGTGTTTGTTCGATCGCTACCTTTCGGCGTGCTTTAATACAAATTAGGCAATAATTCGCAGTAATCCTAATTGACTAATGCGTACGAACCATCAGATTACGTGCCAAATCTAATAAAGCAACCTTCTGCTGCGCAGCTACCCTTATCGCTTCTAAGGCTTTGTAGGCGTGCTCAGAATAGCGTTCTTTGAGCTCCTCGGCAATCGCGCGTACATCGTACTTGGCATACAATTGCTTAGTGGTCTGTATCTTGCTCTCCGCATCTCGCTCATTCACTAGCTCCTTTAGCGTTAGCGCGTCCTGCTCATCAGCGAGCCGCTGCAAGTGAATGCGTAAAATGGTTTTTTTATCGCAAAGAATATCACCCCCTACCTGCTTTCCAAAGTTTTCAGGATTACCATATACGTCTAAAATATCGTCTTGCAACTGAAAAGCAATCCCTAAGTTCACCCCAAACTGGAAAAGTAACTCCTGCTCTTCCGCGTTAGCATTCGCCAAGATAGCTCCCATTTGCAGCGCTCCCCCCAGAAGTACCGATGTCTTCGCACGGATCATGGCGATGTAAGCAGATTCTTCCACCTGATCCTCCGTTTCGAAATCCATATCCTTCTGTTGTCCTTCGCACACCTCCAACGCCATACGGTTAAAGACTTTCAGCAATGCTGGAATCTTATCAGGTGCACATTGTGCGATCTCTTCATACGCTTTCACGAGTAAAGCATCGCCAGAAAGAATCGCCACATTTTCACTCCATTTTTTATGCACCGTGATTGCCCCACGGCGAAGCGGAGCCTCATCCATAATATCATCGTGAATAAGGGAAAAGTTATGAAAATACTCCACGGCCAATGCAGCGGGAATGGTAGATTCCATATCATCAAAGGCAAACAGATCGGCCCCCAACATAACGAGTAATGGTCGGATGCGCTTGCCCGATAAACCCAAAATATAGCGAATTGGATCGTACAACTTAGGCGGATCCACTGGGAATTGTGCTTGCTCGATGGCTTCGGTAATCAGTGTACTATATATAGATTGTGTCAGCATGCGAAAGAAAATATGACGAATATACAAAAATAACTACTTTTGACTATCTCATACATGCGCGTACTCTTTGTTCATAACTACTATCAGGATCATGGTGGAGAAGATGTTGTCTTCCATCAAGAGATGACTGCATTGGCAGAAACACCAGGTTATGAGGTGTTTTCGCTAAGTTATCAAAATGAAAAAGGCTGGAAAGGCCTTTGGCAATTTCTGTGGTCTCCATGGAATATCTTTGCCGCAAAAAAATTACGCGAAGCCATACACCGCTTTAAACCCGATGTGGTTCATTTTCACAATACGCAGTATGCTTGTGGCCCCATCTTGATTCGCACCGCCAAGAAAGCGGGAGTTCCCGTTGTGATGTCCTTGCATAATTTCAGGTTGTTGTGCCCTTCGGCAACACTATTCTATAACGGGCACCTGTTTACCGACAGTGTACAGGCCGAGTTCCCTTGGAAAGCGATTCGAAACCGCGTATTGGATCATTCTTTCCTAAAAACTACATTGACCGCATTAAGTTATTGGATACATCGTCGATTAGGCACCTGGAACAGTGTAGATCGCTTTCTGGTATTGGCAGATTTTTCTAAGCATTTGTTGGAGAGAAGTTCGCTTCACGTATCTCCCCAAAACATCGTGGTGAAGCCGAATTATGTAGAGATTCCCCTTCCCAGCACCTTACCTGCCCGGCAAGAACATTTTCTTTTTGTAGGTCGCCTATCGGCGGAGAAAGGTATTATGGAGCTGTTGTTCGCTTTGAAAAACACCCGTTTCCCGCTACGTATCGTGGGGGCTGGCCCTTTGCAAGAACAAGTGGAGGAGATTGTAAGCGCTACACCACATTTCTCTTATGTAGGCGCTTTGCCCAAAGAAGCAGTCTACCAAGAGCTTTTGCAATGCAAAGCGCTTATTGTTCCCTCGGTCTGCTACGAAGGTGGTACACCACTTACCATCATAGAAGGTATGATGTTGCATACCCCCATCATAGCAAGTGCAATCGGCGCGATTGCTGATGCCGTGGTGGATGGAAAAACCGGATATACTTTCCAGCCCACGGAGGCTGGCTCGATTGAGCACGCCATTCATCAATTTGAAAAAGATGATAGCGCATCGCGTGATGCTATCACTGCGCAGGCAGCCGAGCACGCGAAGAACAATCATGGTAAAGCACATATTATGGCTTTATTACAACATGAGTATGATCAGGTTTGCGCACGAAATACCTAGATTTGTACAAGGAACTATTCATGCTTCGCCAACGACAAACACGCATGCGTATTCCATATAGTCGTTAAGAAATAAATTAATACATATGAATCAAATAATTGTGATGGATGCAACCGGCCTTGCGCCGCAGATCCGTGAGGTATTAGAGACGGTGTACGATCCAGAATTAAAGCCAGCAAACATCGTGGACTTAGGTTTGGTGTACGAAATCATTACCAAAGCAGATGGTTCGGCCAAAATTGTGATGACACTTACAGCACCTGGTTGCCCAGTAGCGGGAGAGATTATGGATGAGGTACAACGTAAAGTAGCAGATATTGAAGGAGTCAATCAAGCCGTTGTGGAATTAACATTTGACCCACCTTGGCATAGAGATATGATGTCTGAAGAAGCTAAGTTGGAGTTAGGGTTTTTGTAGGTCACTTACGCTTCCCTATCATTGCGCGAAGGTACGACAAAGCAACCTTTGAGTAGAGAAACGAGAATACTAGTCTATCTCGGCGAAATAGGCTCGAAAAGCGGCTATCTGCTTCTTATTCAATAGTGCTGCCAGTTGCTCATCGCTGGCTTCTCTCGTTTTTTTGGTCGACTTGAATGTTTTGAGTAGCTTTTCAACAGTTGTTTTACCAATTCCAGGGATCTGTTCCAACTCTGATACAAAGGTTTTTCGGCTACGCTGATTACGGTGAAAGGTGATACCAAAACGATGGGCTTCATCCCGAAGATGTTGGATAATGCGCAAAGTTTCCGATTTTTTATCCAAATATAGTGGGTATTGATCACCTGGATAATAGAGTTCTTCGAGCCGCTTCGCAATACCGATGACGGTTACCTTCTTTTCAATCCCGAGCAAGCGTAAGCTTTTCAGCGCGGCACCCAATTGCCCTTTACCTCCATCAATAATAATCAATTGCGGCAACGGCTGATCTTCGTCTAACAGGCGGCGGTAACGACGAAATACGGCTTCCTCCATCGTGGCAAAATCATCCGGCCCCACTACGGTTTTCACGTTGAAATGTCGGTAATCTTTCTTCGAAGGCTTAGCGTCTTTGAATACCACTATGGCAGAAACTGGATAATTTCCCTGAATATTGGAGTTATCAAAGCATTCGATATGCTGTGGCAGCACATTCATGCGTAGATCCTTTTGCATCTGTGATAATATACGCTCCGTTTTTAATTCGGGATTAAGCTTTTCGTATTGATTGAGTCGTTCCTTTTTAAAGTAAGCCACATTCTTGAGCGACAAATCCAATAGCTTGCGCTTGTCTCCCATTTTAGGCACCAAAAAATGAATGTTTTCGTTTTCTTGAATATCTAGTTCAAAGGGTACAATGATCTCTCGAGAAAGGCTTTTGAACCGGGATCTGATCTCCGGTATCGCCAATGCTAGCAATTCTTCATCACTTTCATCAAGCCGCTTTTTCATTTCCAGCGTTTGGGTCTGGATGATCACACCGTTGACGATCTTCAGGAAGTTGACAAATGCATAGCTATCTTCGGAAGCGATGCTAAATACATCTACATTAGTGATCGACGAACTCACGACAGTAGATTTACTTTGGTAGTTGCCCAACTTATCAAGCTTCTGCTTCAGCGTATGTGCTTGCTCGAAATCCATCTGAGCAACGGCCTCCTGCATTTGCTCTTTTAAGCGATTGTTTACAATGCTGATTTTTCCGTTGAGGATATCTTTGATATTGACGAGGTTCTGATTATAGGATTCCTCTTCTTGATAACCTTCGCACGGGCCTTTGCAGTTGCCGATTTGATACTCCAAACAGACTTTGAATTTGCCTTTTTGAATATTTTCTTCCGATAGGTTTAGGTTGCAGGTACGCAGCGGGAATAGCTCCCGAATCATATCCAGCACGATATGCATCATCCCTACTGAGGCATAGGGTCCATAATAGCGCGAACCGTCTTTAATATAACGACGCGTCCAGTAAATCCGTGGGAAACGCTCGTTTTTGATAACAATCCATGGATAGGTTTTGTCATCTTTGAGCATCACATTGTAGCGGGGCTGATGTTTTTTGATGAGGCTATTCTCGAGCAGCCAAGCATCGATCTCCGTGTCTACAATGGTAAATGCAATGCGATTGATCTTCCGCACCAACACTCTGGTTTTCCCGTTGAGCTGATGCGGACTATTGAAATAGGAGCCCACGCGATTGCGCAGATCTTTCGCCTTACCAACGTAGATCAGCTGCTCGTCTTTATCAAAATATTGATAGACACCTGGTTTATGTGGTATTCGAGTTAATTCCTGCTTATAATCAAACACTTAAACACTCCTATCTTAAAACCCTAGACGATCATCCTGCAGCGGTGTCTCCTCCGGCACACCAAAGAATTCCGTATGTCTGGAGCAATCGATCTCGAAACGGTGAATACCTCCTGGAGGTAATGGAAAGTCTTCCTGAGAATATTTTAGCGATTTATCTGCGTATACTTTACGCATGAACTTACCAAACACCGGCATCGCGGAGCGTGCTCCCTGCCCTAATGCGGTACTACTAAAACTGATTCCACGATCTTCAGCACCTGTCCATACGCCCGTAACCAATTCTGGCGTTATACCCATAAACCACGCATCCGCGTTATTATTTGTAGTACCCGTTTTTCCACCGATCGGGTTTTTAAGCCCGCCAAAGTCAGGATCCCAACGCAGTCTACTGGCGGTACCACCATCCACCACGCCTTTCAGAATGTCTACCATGGCATAAGCCGTTTCGCTGTTGATCGCCTTTACGACTTTTGGTGCTTTCTCGTAGATTGGTGTACCATTTTTGTCTTCCACCCGTAAAATCATGGTCGGCTCGACCCAGGTACCGTGATTCACAAAGGCCGCATAAGCACCCACCATGTCGAAGATGGAGGCATCATAAGAACCCAAGGCAATAGAAAGATTATTCGGAATATCGGACGTAATGCCCATCTTCCGGGTGAAAGAGGCTACATTATCTGCTCCAATCTCGTTAATAAGATAGGCAGATGCCTGGTTTTGTGAAAATTTAACGGCATTTTTCAACGTTATTGGATCACCACCGCGGACTTCGCCGCGCGGACTCCAGTTCCCGTAGCTGCGTGGATGATTTGGAATCGTATTACATGGTGTATAACCATTATCTATAGCACAAGCATACACAAACGGCTTGGCTGTAGATCCGACCTGTCTGGTACCTAACTTAACCTGATCATATTTAAAGTGCTCGAAGTTGATACCACCAACCCAGGCTTTGATATGGCCGGTCTGTGGCTCCATCGACATCATTGCATTTCGAAGAATAAGTTTGGTATAACGAATAGAATCCAATGGAGTCATCACCGTATCCATATTACCATTCCAACTGAATAAACTCATTGGAATCGGTTTGTTAAATTCCTTTTCGATGTCGCTCTCGGATAAGCCTTCGTCTTTCAACATCCGGTAGCGATCTGCGCGCTTCATGCCTCTGGCAAGAATCTTAGCATTTTCACCAGAAAAGGCATCCCGACGTCGCCATTCTTTGCTAAATTCATTCTGCAACTTGCTCATCCACTCTTTTTGCGCATCTTCTGCATGTTGTTGCATTTGGAAGTTGATCGGTGTGTAGACACGTAGGCCATCACGATCTAAATCGTATGGAGTACCATCAGGTTTTGTAATGGCCAGGCGTTTGAATTCCTGCCGAATCTGTTCTTTCAGCACGGCACGGAAATAGGGTCCAATACCCTCTGAGTAGCTGGAAATGCGTAGCTGCAAATCAAGCCCTTCTTGTTTAAAATCGTTGAAGTCGCTTTGGGAAAGGTATCCTTGCTCATACATATTTTGCATCACCAAGTTTCTCCTGTTTAGCGCATTCTCTGGATATCGTACGGGAGAATAGATGCCAGGCCCTTTGAGCATACCAACTAACAGAGCCGCTTGTGGTGCAGTAAGTTGATCGGGCGTAGTGTTGAAATAAGTACGTGCGGCAGATTTTATGCCGAAGGTATTATAGGCTCCAAAATCTACCGTATTGAAATACATCATGATGATTTCATCCTTAGTATAATTTCGTTCCAATCGAACTGCGGTAATCCATTCCTGAAACTTTTGCATTACTCTTTTCAAGAATCCCTTTTCTCGTCTCTCGGAAAAGAGATTGAGCGCCAATTGCTGCGTAATCGTACTTCCCCCCTGTTTGTTGCCAGCCAGTGTGTGGAAAATCACACTGATAGTACGGGAATAATCGATTCCAGAATGCTTGTAGAACCGCTTGTCTTCGGTAGACACGAGCGCATGAACCAATGCCGGAGAAAGCTCACTATAACGTACGTTGGATCTATTGTGTACATAATAAGTGCCTAGCACCCGATTGTCATCAGTGATGATCTCGGAAGCGAGATTACTGTTGGGGTTTTCCAAATCTTCGAAGGATGGTAATCGACCAAACAAGCCGATACGCACACTAAGCATAAATAGCATCGCAAAAAGAACAAACCCGAAAATAACCTTCCAAAAAAGGCCGGTATACCTCTTTACATCATCGGGTGTAAGTTTGCTATTTTTCGATTCTCTCTTCATAAAATTATTTTATCAATAACTATGGCTTTTCAGGATACACCAAGGGAGCACACCGCCGACCATGTTTTTCGATTACAAAAATATCATAATTTTCTGTAGGAACGCGCATAATTTAAACAGTTCGAAATTAGAAACGTGTTTCTGCACAGGGCATTGGCAAAATATCAAAAATAAAAATGGATTGATCTGACGCTAAACGAAATCTTAGCGTATAGAAATTCGTTTAATGACGGTTTCACTACCAGAGGTGACACGTACAAAATAGAAACCTGCGGGCAATTTGCTGCTGGTATCGAAGTTTAAGCTTTGTATGCCACCATCCAAATCACCATTCATTAAACCCATCACCTCATTTCCTAAAGCATCCATGACCCGAATGGATACGGAACTCAATTTGGAAAGTTTGAATGAAACGGCTACTTGCTCCGCAACAGGATTGTAGAAAACTTTGACGTTGGTGATTACTTTGTTATTCACATCAACTAGTGATCCTGGGTCTCTACGGGTACGCGATGCAATAGAAGCGAGTTGATTGGTGGACAAAGAACTAATAGATGCAGTATCTACCTTAAACAAGAGGTGCGCCTCGGCAGCATAGGACACATTGGCACTCACTACCAGTGCTACTACACTGATATAAAGCCAAGTCCGTACGTACTGTAGATGCTTTCTCATTAAATTAATATTCTACGTTTTTAACTGGCCAATCCAGCCAAAATTGAGTTTTTTAATTGGGAGTTTCCTGTATACAAATATAACCTTTAAAGCGAGACTTTGTTGGTCTCAAATATATTTTTTTGAGGCCTTTAACAATTTTTAACCAAGCCTGACGTTGACGTAGCTTAATTGCGTGCAGAAGCGGTTTTTCAACGCTATTTTCTAAATGATACGCGTTAGTTTTCCAGTTCTTTATCCGAATTTTGTGTATTTAATTTGGAGTTTCGATAACCGTAGGCAAAATACACAACAAGACCGATCAATAACCAGATGATAAAGATGAGCCAATTACTGGCACCTAACTCGCTCATTAGGTATAGATTTATTAGAATACCAATAACCGGAAGCAGTGAAAAATTGAAGCGAAAGCTCAATACACTCATCACCAACCATACCAACCAAAACACGATAACCAACGAATTGTGTAATAAAGTATTACCAAGTGCGGCTTCTCGCGCTCCTGTTAACGGTGCGCCGTATATGTAAACCAACACAACGCCAACTAAAAAGCTCAATCCTACGATGTATTTGCCATTGATATAAGGCACCTTAAATTTTGCTTTGGCCGTTAATCCGGCATGATCCATATATAACACGCCTGCGCACACCATAATGAAAGCAAAGAAAGTTCCGACACTGGTAAGATCTACGAAGAAATCCATCTTGAAAAATAAAGCAGGTACCGCCACTACGATACCAGTAATAATGGTGGCGAAAGATGGTGTTTTATATTTAGGGTGGATGGTGGCAAATTTCTTCCATAATAGGCCATCTCGGCTCATGGTCATCCAAATTCTTGGCTGAGCCAACTGAAACACCAAAAGCGCACTAGTAATGGCAATCACCGATGTGACCGACACAATGCCTGCCATATGATCAAAACCGACATAAGAAAACACATACGCTAAGGGATCTTTCACATTTAATGCACTGTAATTGACCATACCGGTTAATACCAATGTGATACACACATACAATACTGCACAAATTAGCAAACAATAGATCATAGCACGCGGTAAGTCTCGCTGCGGATTTTTGCTTTCTTCTGCTGTTGTGGAAATAGAATCGAAACCGATAAAGGCGAAAAATACCGCAGCCACTCCACTGAGCACTCCTTCCATTCCATTCGGTGCAAAAGGCGTCCAGTTTTCTGGCTTTACAAAAAACATTCCTCCAAAAATAACGGCCAAAATAACCCCAATCTTCACCAACACCATGAAATTGCTGGCTCGGCGTGATTCTTTGATACCAATGTATACCAGCCAAGTGACAAACACGGTCACTAAGCCTGCCGGTAAGTCGAAAATAATAGGAATACCCGATAAACGTGGGGCAGTTTCGTATGCTTGCAGCGCAATGCGATCTATGCCTTCTAAATTCTCAAGACCAACAGCAAGCATTTTTGCATGGGCTTCATAAGCATAGGCCGGAGCCATAGTCAGCCATTTGGGCACAGTAATCCCAAATCCTTCCAGCATAGATACAAAATATTGAGACCAAGAAATGGCAACAACCATATTAGAAACTGCGTACTCTAAAACGAGTGCCCAACCAATAATCCAGGCAAACAATTCGCCAAAAGAAACATAAGCATACGTATATGCACTACCTGATACCGGTACCGCACTCGCAAATTGCGCGTAGGATAATGCCGTAAAAACACAGGCAAAAGCTACAAATAGGAAAAGTAAGGAGATAGCAGGCCCACCATTGTAACTTGCCAAACCAATTGTACTGAAAATACCCGCTCCTACAATGGCCGCGATTCCCAATGACACCAGATCCCGCACTCCTAGTACGCGTGCCAAACCAGAGCCACCTTTTTGTGAATCAAGCAGAATCTGATCTATACTTTTCTTGCGGAAAAGCTTATTATTACCCATGTTGAAATGATTATCAGCTAATTGAAGTTAATTTTAAGATCAAACGGTCGTGATGACGATTCTTTTTATATAAATCTTGCATTTATAACTTGTATTCACGCTTAATCGTTTACAAATGTCTAAAATAATCCATTAAAATGGGCATAAATGTTTGGATATCTCACAATAGGCTTTGCGCGACACAACAGAACAACGCTGTTAGCTCTTTCGTATTAACTGGTAAATTTAGAATAGCGGATGCACTATATCTTTTAATCAGATTCAACCAATAGTTCGATTGAACAGAAATGCAACGTAATATATGCCGGGTATTTACAAGGGTAACTTATCCTGCACGTACCGAAAGATTTCTCGAAAATCTTTCAGTGAATCTGCCGTATACGTCTCCAATTCATCCGCCAACACTTTATAATCCGTCTCCGTTACTTCAAAACTCCATATTCGCTTCGCGATATTAAACAAAGGCACAGATAAACCGCGCAGATCAGCATATTCATGGATATATTTCCATTCCAGAAACCGATCATAGAAATGAAAAAACTTACTGGTATCTACAAGGCCAATAATTTCCAGAAATTTCTTCAGCATCGGCCGATTGACGTGAGCCAGATGTTCGTAAAGCCGATTCACATTGACCATTTCATGCTGAATAAGGAGATGATCCAGCAGTAATTCTAAAGAGATATGCCCCATAAATGAAGCACGAACTGGCAGATGGCTCAAGATAGGATCTAATCTTTTGCGCAGCTGATGGTTGTGCTCCAGAAAGAATGGGCTACTATGAAAAATCTTATCGACGGCTACATGCCTGTACCAGCCTTGGTAAATCTCAATCATCTGCGGATGCGCGAATAATTGCTCTTCGAACCGATTGGGATGAAAAACATACTCCTTATCGGCATTCTTCAACAGATCAGGCAATAGACAACCCACCACCCGTGCCGACTCGGATGCATAGCGTTCAAAATAGAAATGGGATAGAAAATTCACCTGCTGAATGGATTGATCAAACCGAATATAATAACAGTAAGATACACTTTAAGTTTTATCTTTGCAATCTTAGAATATATGTTAACAAATTGACGGTTAGTACATCTTCAGGTATTGTAGTGTTCACAAATACCCGACTATACTAGATAACCGTCTGAAATCAAATCGTTTGGATATGAATTTTGTAGAAGAATTACGTTGGCGCGGCATGCTCCAGGACATTATGCCAGGTACTGAAGAGGTATTGAATAACGAGAAAGTCTCTGGCTATATCGGTTTCGATCCCACAGGAGATTCTTTGCACGTAGGGCATCTTACACAGATCATGACCTTGATTCACTTTCAGTCTGCTGGGCATAAGCCTTTTGCGTTAGTAGGTGGAGCTACAGGTATGATTGGTGATCCATCGTTCAAATCAGCAGAACGTAATCTATTGGATGAAAGCACCTTGCAACACAATCTAAATGCGTTAAAGGTTCAGCTTTCAAAATTCCTGTCTTTCGGAGAAGGGAAGACAGATGCAAAAATGGTCAACAATTATGACTGGTTTAAGGAATTCAGCTTCTTAGATTTCATCCGGGATGTTGGTAAGTTGATTACCGTAAATTATATGATGTCCAAGGATTCTGTCAAGAAAAGATTGGAAGGTGAAAATGGTCTTTCCTTTACTGAATTCACCTATCAGCTTATTCAAGGATACGATTTCTATTATTTGTGGAAGCATCACAATTGCAAGATACAAATGGGTGGTTCGGACCAGTGGGGTAATATTGTGACGGGTAGCGAAATGATCCGTCGTATAGACCAAGGCAGTGCCTATGCACTCACCACACAATTGATCAAGAAATCTGATGGGCAGAAATTCGGAAAAACAGAATCCGGAGCGGTATGGCTGGATGCCAAAAAGACCTCACCCTACAAATATTACCAATTCTGGCTCAACGCTACGGATGATGATGCAAAAAGTTGGATCAAAATATTTACGCTAAAACCGAAGGAAGAAATTGATGCCATCATTGCAGCGCACGATGAAACACCGCATTTACGCATTGTACAAAAGGCGCTGGCACAAGATATCACCATCCGCACTCACTCGGAGCAAGCATACGAGACAGCCATTAAGACGTCTGATTTCTTGTTCAACAATGGTTCGCTGGATTTCTTGTCATCACTTCAAGAAGAAGAGTTGCGTGAGGTCTTTGAAGGGTTACCACAATACGACCTCAGCCGAGAAGAACTCAACAATGGAATCCACATCTTGGATTTTCTAGCGGTAAACACGCAGGTATTTCCTTCCAAAGGAGAAGCACGTAAAATGCTACAAGGTGGTGGTGTATTGATCAACCGTGAAAAAATTCTGGATGGAGAATTGGTATTATCCAGCAGTCACCTAATTAATGATCGCTATATTATTGCACAGCGTGGCAAGAAAAACTATTACCTGATTGTGTTAAAAGACTAATTAGGGATGTCTAATTACCGTATATAGCGAAGTTTGGCTATTGCGGTCTTTCTCTGCTAGAGAACCTGTCAACCAAATAGTATATACCCCTTGGTTGACAGGTTTAAAATCAAAATCATACGTCGCTAAAGTGCTGTTATTCGTAGCAAACTGAAGTTGATAGTCTGCTACATCAAAAACGGCGAATGCAGATATGTTGCCAACTCTTAAATCCCCAAAAAATCGCGAACGATCGGAAGCAGTTCCCAATGCTACCGTTAACCCATCTGCGTTGGTATTAATAAACCGTACTCTAAATTGTCCGTTTCTTGGTAGTAGCAAATCGTCTTCAACCAAAGTAGACTGCACCGGATTTCCCCTAGTAAGCAACACCGAGTAATTTTTGCCAGCAACTAAATTTATATCTACTGCCGGCGGAGACACCGTCTGGTTGCCGTATCGTATATTTAGAGTCAGCCTCCTATTACCGGGATATGCTGTTCTATGCCGCATAAATTCGCCGTACCGCAACATCTCGATACTGCTATTCTGACGCTCCCCATTCAAAAACACATCCATTTGATCTGACCCAGAAACACCATTAAAAACAGCCAATACTGCCATTTGATTTAGCGAGGAATCTAACGATCCTTGCGAAAGGTAATCCTTATTGGAACAAGATGTCATGAGTAACGCAAAGGTCACTATGTATATACTAAATTTTATCATGAAGATTTGTTTTGTAAGGCCTATGCTCTGGCACACATGCTATAACAAACGCAGATAGAAAGAGACACGCTACAATATACAACTTCGCTTCCCGGCAAAACCATAGTATTGTCTATTTTTAGTAAGTTTGTAACAGGCATAAACTGTCGTCTACATGGCTAAAGGAAATTCATTCAAAAGTGGGAATACGGGTACTGGGGGGGTAAGACGCGCGAAAAGCACTACCTCTTCGTACCAACCGAAAAAGACAACACGTACGTTTCGTAAAATAGATTTTACGGAGGGACAGCAAAAGATTATGAAGGTGCTAGGGCTTTTCTTACTCATCACTTCCGGGCTATTTGCGGTTGCCTTTTTCTCGTACCTCTTCACTTGGAAAGCAGATCAAAGTTATATCTATATCACCAATGGCGGCTGGGGCACACTTTTCAGCACCTCGCAAGAACTAATGGACGATACCTTGGAGCCACCAATCATCGAAAATAAGTTGGGGAAATTTGGCGCTTTATTGGCCAATCAATTTATCTTCGAATGGTTTGGCGTTGCATCTTTCTTGTTCATTCTCGTTCTATTTGTTGTTGGATATAGACTGCTATACCTTCGTGCTCTATTACCCGTGGGGAAAACAATTTTATATGCCCTAATCACTATCGTTTTCACGTCTGTTACACTCGGCTTTCTACAGGATTTTATCACGGATACGCCACACATTCTGGAAGGAAAATTTGGTTACTGGACAAACCAGATTCTGACCCTACAAATCGGAACGGCGGGCGTAGCGGGTATACTTCTCTTTGTCTTATTGGCCGCACTGATCCTTATTTACAATTATGATTTGCAGATTTCTTTCCGAAGCAACAAGTCGGATGAGGATGAGGCATATGATGACTCAGAAGACCCCGAGGAATATGACGGCAATGAGCAATTAGATCGACCGGCAGCCAGCAATAGCTTTATGGAAGACCGTTCGGCGCCAAGGGAGCGTCTCACTCAACGGCCAAGAAAAAATTCGGACGTAAATGATACTCTGGAACAACATCGACAAGTAAACCCTACCTGGGAGCCAGAAATCACCCAATCGGAAGCAAAAGAGAAAAATACACTACGATCCGATGAAGAGCGAGGTTCTATATCATTCGATGTGGTGGATACCCATATACCAGAGTCTATCACCCCTCCTACCACAGAGGCCGAAGCAGTTGCTCTTTCAGTAGAGCCAGACTTGTCGCTGGAGATTGAGGAAACAGCCACACCAGAATTGGCGCTTACTGTAGAAGCCGTGAAGGAGGAAAAAGCGGTAGAGGCAAGTGATCTGGTTAAGCAGTTTGGTGAGTACGATCCTAAGTTAGATCTGTCGGGCTATCAATATCCCCCACTTGATTTATTAAAAGAGTACGGTACGGGTAAAATAACCATTAATCAGCAAGAGCTGGAAGCCAATAAAAATAAGATTGTAGATACCCTGCGTAACTACAGCATAGAGATCGAGCACATCAAAGCCACGATCGGCCCCACAGTCACCTTGTACGAGATTATCCCGAAACCTGGAGTTCGTATCTCACGAATTAAAAACCTAGAAGACGATATTGCTTTGAGTCTAGCGGCATTAGGTATCCGGATTATTGCGCCTATGCCAGGAAAAGGCACTATTGGTATTGAAGTGCCCAACAGCAACCCGGAAATGGTATCTATGCGATCGGTAATCGCGACCGAAAAGTTTCAAAAAACGGATATGGATCTGCCTATTGCATTGGGCAAGACTATTTCGAATGAGGTATATATTGCCGATTTAGCGAAGATGCCTCACCTTTTAGTGGCTGGTGCTACCGGACAGGGTAAATCGGTTGGTATCAATGCTATTTTAACTTCTCTATTGTACAAACGCCATCCTGCGGAGTTGAAGTTTGTATTGGTTGATCCAAAGAAAGTAGAGCTTTCCCTGTTCAAGAAGATCGAACGCCACTTCCTGGCTAAACTTCCGGGAGAAGATGACGCGATTATCACAGATACCAAAAAGGTAATCAATACCCTGAATTCCCTGTGTATCGAAATGGATCAACGCTATGATTTATTGAAAAATGGTCATGTACGGAACTTGAAGGAATACAATGCAAAATTTGTAGGCCGCCGATTAAACCCTGAGGAGGGTCATCGATTCTTACCTTTTATAGTACTCATCGTCGATGAGTTTGCAGATTTGATGATGACGGCAGGAAAAGAAGTAGAGACACCTATTGCACGGCTTGCACAGCTGGCTCGCGCAGTGGGTATACATTTGGTCATCGCGACACAGCGTCCTTCGGTGAATATCATTACCGGAACGATTAAGGCTAACTTCCCGGCTCGTCTAGCATTCCGTGTGTTATCTAAAGTCGACTCCAGAACAATTTTGGATTCAGGCGGTGCAGATCAGCTAATTGGGCGTGGAGATATGTTATTAGCCACCGGAAGCGAATTGATTCGTATTCAGTGTGCGTTTGTCGATACACCCGAGGTAGATCAAGTCTCTGAATTTATCGGTGCGCAACGTGGTTATCCATCGGCTCATTACCTGCCAGAATACGTAGACGAAAATGGTGAAGGCAATGGATTGGCAGATTTTGACCTTTCGGATCGTGATGCCCTTTTTGAAGATGCAGCGAGGTTGATTGTGATGCATCAGCAAGGATCAACATCATTGATTCAGCGTAAGCTAAAGCTAGGTTATAATCGCGCAGGCCGAATCATCGATCAACTGGAAGCAGCTGGCATCGTCGGCGCATTTGAAGGTAGTAAAGCACGGGAAGTGCTTTATCCGGATGAGTACTCCTTAGAACAATATTTGGAGACATTAAGATAAGAAAGGGCATATGAAAACTATATCTATTACCAGAATCCTATTGCTAGCACTTGTAAGCTTTAACATTGTGACAGCAGAAGCGCAGACAAAAGCAGCGACTGCTAAGGCCACCTTGGATCAGGTATCGAAAAAATACGATAGCTATCGCACGATGATGGTGGATTTCTCCTTTGAAGCGACACAAGCGGATGGACAAAAGTATACCGATGCAGGATCACTGAAACTAGACAAAGCAGGTAATAAATACCGCATCAAACTCAATGCACAAGAGATTATTAGCGACGGCAAAGCGGTATGGTCCATACTACCAGAAGACAAAGAGATTCAGGTCAGTGAGGTAGATAATAGCTCGGAAACACTAGGGCCACAAAATTTATTTACCTTCTACCGTACTGGCTACACCTATGCGGCGTTAGCGGATGAGCGGGTAGGCAGTCGGTCGCTCAAAGCAATTCAACTTACTCCTACAGATAAGTCGTCCAGCTACGCGAAGATCAAGCTTCGTGTTAACAGCAATAATCATATCCATGACATTACCGTTTACGATAAGGCTGGTTCAAGCTACAATTATACGGTGACGGCATTGTACGTAAACCAAAAAATTCCACAAGGCATCTTTAACTTTCAAAAGAATCAATTCCCGAATTTTGAAGTGGTGGACTTAAGATAATCTGCAATCGCAAAAATCAATTTTCACTAACTAAAAGACATGGCAAATATCACCCTAAAAGAGTTAGCAAAGATGCTGGAACTATCCGTCTCATCGGTATCTAAAGCACTCAATGATAGCCATGAAATTAGTATAGAAACGAAACGAAAAGTACAGGAACTCGCTGCGGCTCATAATTACCGTCCTAATATGTTTGGTAAGAGCCTGAAAACAGGCCGTACAAACACGGTAGCGATTATTATTCCATACCTGTCAAATCCGTTTCAAGCTCAGATATTAGAGGGCGCGCATCAAGCAGCATATAGCAATAATTACAAGCTAATCTTTATGCAAAGTCGGGAAGATGCTGACAAAGAAATAGAATTGTTGCAGTCTCTTATTAATCAAAATATCGATGGGATACTGATCTCACCATCCGCCAAGAGCAGTGTGGAATTTCTGAGGAAAGTACATCAGAAAGTACCCATTGTGTTGATTGATCGTATTGATTTTGATCTGGACACACACAAAATTGGTGTAGATAATGAGCGTGGTGCGTTTGACGCAACCCAGCACTTGATCAATATGGGACGCAAAAACATTCTCGTTCTGAATGGAAAGGATCTGGGAGTTACACAAAAGCGCACAGCTGGGCACAAAAATGCTTTGATGGCCAATCAGATTGATTTCATTAGGCAAAATGTAATTGAGGTAGACTATCAGTTACCTCGGCAGGATCTGGTAAAAAGTTTACGGGATATGCTTCAGGCTAAGCTCTTGCTGATGAATGGGCCAATCGGAATATTGGGCAACACCGACATACTCACCCTCAGCGTTCTGGGCATACTATCTGAGTTGGGAATTAGGGTTCCGGAAGAAGTGGCCGTCATCGGATTTTCCAATACAGAAGCGGCCGACTCGCTGAACCCCGCACTTTCCACCGTAGTGCAGCCAGCACTACAGATGGGAAAAATGGGGATAGAAAAACTGGTGGAGTTAATTGAATGTAAAAACAGGCATCAAACCTCCATGACCACGACTACGCTGGACCCAGTTATTGTCCTTCGTAAGTCTACTACAGTATTACCTGCTTCATTCTAGGCACAAGGGTTTTCATCAGCGTCCAGGCCAATAAGTAGGCTACGCCACAGAAAGAAAACACAATCAGATATCCGGTATTAATGCCATTGCTGACCACCTCTCCTGTAGAAGCAAGTTGTTTCAAAAACTCTTCTATACTAATCACGCCATGTTGTTCCAACAAGATTTTTTCCGTTTCCAGCTGTTGGAACTGTGGATATACTTCATGTAAGGACGTACCATTGACTTTGCTCCAATGTCTTTCTGCATAATCGAAAAGCATACCCGATGATTTATTAATCAGGAAAGCGCCTATACCCCCGGCCAAACCACCAATTCCTGTAACGGTGGCAATTGCCCTCTTAGGAAACATATCACCTACCGTAGAGTAAAGATTGGCAGACCATGACTGGTGTGCAGCAGCGCCAATACCAATAAGCACCACCGGGTACCAGAAAGAAAAGTCAGCCAGCGGTTGTGCCAACAGTAATAATAGCGGAAAAAAGGCAAATATAAGCATGGCGCGCATACGGCCCGCATAAGGGTCTAACCCCATTTTATCTACAAAGTAGGATGGTAACCAGCCACCGATAATCGATAGCATCGTGATGCTATACAACACAAAAAGAGCCAGTTGACCGATGAAATCGGAAGACTTAATGCCATATACGGAGCTGAGATAGGCTGGCATCCAGAAAAGTAAAAACCACCAAACCCCATCCGTCATAAATTTGCCTAGTGCATAAGCCCAGGTTTGTCGGTGTTTCAGGCAGTTAGTAATGGTTACCTTACGTTGTTCCACCAGCACATCAGGTTGTATTGGACTCAATTCCATCACTTCATCTTGTTGAATATAGGCCAACTCTTCCGCACTGACCTTTGGGTGCAACTCTGGCTTTTCGTACATAAATATCCAGAAACCCATCCACACAAAACCTAGTGCACCTATTATTATAAATGCCATCTCCCAGCCCAATGCCTCCGCAATGTAAGGGATCGTCAGCGGAGCAGCCAATGCACCGATCGTAGTACCTGCATTGAATATACTGGTGGAAAGTGCCCGATCTTTTTTCGGAAAATATTCGGCCACAGTCTTGATGGCTGCCGGAAAGTTACCGGCTTCACCCACTGCTAAAATGAAGCGAGCAAAAATAAACAACACTACACTGACATTCACCACACGAGAAAAATCATGCACATGGCTAATTGCTTCCTTCGCGCCTTCAAACCCTACGAACCACTCCCCAGCAGTAATCCCTGCTGTGGCAATGCCACAAAAAGCATGCAAGATCGCACCTACAGACCAGACGCCGATGGCCCACAAAAAACCTTTCTTAGTGCCCACCAAGTCCACGAATCTTCCTGCCAAAAGCATGCTGATCGCATAAAAAATGGCAAATAAAGCGGTTATATTTCCATAATCGTTATTTGTCCAATGAAATTCGGGAGCAATGAAGTCCTTCCAGGTAAGAGACAGTACTTGTCTGTCCAAATAGTTGATGGTCGTTGCAAAAAATAGCAGTCCGCATATCACCCATCTGTAGTTTCCTTTTACTTTGCTCCCCATTTTTATTTTTTGGTTTATATATTGGTGTTAGCTTTTTATTCTGGCATATAATAATCCTTCTTCCAATCCCCTCAGTTCTGCCAGGCCCCGCAGTCGCCCAATCGCCGAATAGCCGGGATTTGTTACCTTATGCAGGTCGTCCAACATCTGGTGGCCGTGATCCGGTCGAAATGGTATAGGTTGGGCACGTGTTTGGTTTTCTTCGATGAAGATGTCCAGTACCTGAGCCATATCCACATCGCCAGCCAAATGATCTGCTTCGTAAAAGTTGCCGATCGCATCTTTCTTCACATTGCGGAAATGCGCAAAATGTACCCGATGTTTGACGGCTCTTGCGATAGCAGGCACGTCGTTCTCTGCTCCAGCTCCTAATGAACCGGTGCAAAAACAAACACCATTAAATTGGGCATTTACGCCTTCAATAATTTTGACATAATCCTCCAAACCAGAAGCAATCCGTGGTAGCCCTAATATCGGGTAAGGTGGATCGTCTGGGTGGATCGCCATCTTTATTCCATACTCTTCACAAACCGATTGTATTTCGCGCAAAAACCAGCATAGATTATCTAGCAAACCTTTCCGTCCTATTTCCTTGTAAAGAATTAAGCTACTTTGTAAGTCTTCTAGTGAGATATCCTTTTCACTTGGTATACCCATCAAGATCACTCGTTTCAACTCTTCTACATCCTCAGCACTAAAAGTTGCAAATCGCTTTTTTGCTTCTACAAGCACCTGTTCGGGATAATCATTTTCCGCCTGCTCCCTTTGGAAAATATGCAAGTCGAAAGCAGCTAGATCGGCCCAATCAAAGTACAAAGCTTTCGCTCCATTAGGCATTTCCAGATCTAGCTTTGTCCGCGTCCAGTCGAGCACCGGCATAAAGTTGTACGTAACGACTCGGATGCCACAGGCTGCTAAGTTGCGCAGTGTTTGTTTATAATTCTCGATATACACCGCAACATCTTCGCGTTTGGTTTTGATGGCTTCGTGTACCGGCACACTTTCTACAACAGACCAAACCAGTCCCGCTGCTTCTATCAGGCTTTTACGTTCTTCTATATCCTTTAAAGGCCAGATTTCGCCATGTGCAATATGATGTAATGCGGTTACGATGCCTGTTGCACCAGCCTGTTTTACATCTTGCAAGCTTACCGGATCTTGTGGCCCGTACCAACGCCACGTTTGTTCAAATTTTTGCATATAAATTCTTACTATCTAGACACCAGACCAAGCATTGAATCCTCCATCGACGTAGACCGTCTCTCCGTTCACAAAAGAAGAGGCGTCACTCAATAGGTATATTAATGTTCCATTAAGCTCTTTGGGATCACCGAGTCGGGAAAATGGCGTTCCGCTCACAAATTTCTGTGCCCGCTCCGTGTAGGAGCCATCTGGATTGGTTAATAATGTTCTGTTTTGTTCGGTGAGAAACACGCCCGGAGCGATGGCATTTACACGGAGCTGGTCGCCATAACGAAGCGCCATTTCAGACGCCATCCATTTCGTGAAACCAACCACACCATTTTTTGCCACTGTATATCCAAGCACACGGCTGATCGCCTGACTGGAAGATAGAGAAGCAATATTAATAATACTACCGCGACCCTGCGCCGCCATCACTTTGCCAAAAACATGCGTCGGGATAATGGTTCCAAAAAGGTTTAGTTCGATGGCCTTGAGTGTATCCTGTATATTGGACTCAAAAATATCCTGATCGGGGCCAATCGTGGCTCCTGGAATATTACCTCCGGCCGCATTGATCAATCCATCAATTGCTCCCCATTTGGTGATAATAGCCTCTTTTGCTTGTTGCATAGAGGTCTCGCTGAGTACATCTGCAACAAATGTCATTCCTTCTGCGCCAAGACTATGTACCGAAGCCAAGCGTTCCGCAGCACGCTCTTCATTTCGACCAATAATAGCCACCTTAGCTCCTGCTTCTGCCAATGCGATCACAAAATTCTTTCCTAGAATTCCGGTAGCACCGGTCACAACAATAACTTTGCCCGCAAGGGAAAACTTATCCAATATGCTCATGTGGTTTATTTAGTGTTTATAACAATTCAATATTATTAAATTAAGTCGGCTCCTGAAAGGATTAGTTACGCCAACGTTTGCGAGGAATTCCGCGTGGTAAGATCATGTCTGTCAAAAAGAAACTGTAAATTAGATAGGATATGGGTATACAGCTAACCACCTATGCTTCACTGCTGTCTGTCATGGATATGATTGGAGAGCGTATGTATACCTAATAAACGATAACAAGAATGAAGAAAGTACTTTGTTTTGGAGAAATTCTCCTCCGCTTACAGGCAATTGGCAGCAGTTTCTTTGAGAAGGATCGCAATCAACTACAGGTTTTTCCTGGCGGATCAGAAGCCAATGTCGCCAGCGGACTCGCCCAAATGGGTACCGCGACAGCATATTGTAGTGCATTTCCAGATAATCTGCTCAGCGTCGAAATTCAACAGCAATTACTGGAGCTCGGCGTGGATACAAGCAAATGCCTTAGTTTTGGCGATAGGATCGGTTCTTATATTTTACTTTCGGCTAATGGGTTGAGCCAGGGGGAGGTGATTTACGATCGACGCTATTCTAGCTTTAGCCAACTTCAGCTAGAAGACCTGAACTTTGATCGGTTGTTCGAAGGTATAGATTGGTTTCATTGGACGGCTTTATCTCCTGCGCTGAATGAAAATGTAGCAGAGCTGATGGCTCCCATTCTAAAAGAAGCAAAAAATCGAAATATCACGGTGTCAGTAGATCTTAACTACCGAAGTAAACTCTGGCAATATGGCCAGGAGCCTATCGAGATCATGCCAGAATTAGTGGCCTATTGCGATGTGGTGATGGGCAATATCTGGGCTGCTAATAAGATGCTGGGCACCTATGTGGATGACGCATTGGATCGTCATACCTCCACAGCGAATTATTTTGAAGCGGCAAAGCAGTCAGCCGCAGCGATATTTTCGATGTTTCCCTCTGTGCAGCATGTGGCGAATACCTTCCGCTTTATTGATAATCCACAGCACAATCTCTTTTATGGCACCTATCATAATCGAATAGAAGATGTGTTATCACCTATTTATGAAACGAATGAGGTGGTAGATCGCATCGGTAGTGGCGACGCTTTTATGGCAGGTCTTATTCACGCACTAACAACAGATATGCCAGCCCAACGCGTAGCCGATATCGCGACGGGTGCCGGATACCAAAAACTATTCGTGTCCGGGGATTTCGGAAACGGAAAATTCTAAATTTTATTCATTAAATCATGAGCAAACTACTTTCCCTAATACAACAATATCCGGCGATCCCTGTGTATTACCATGATGACCCACAAACCTGTATAGAAGTACTCCAAGCTTGTTATAAAGGCGGCATACGGATCTTTGAATTCGTAAATCGTGGGCCCGAAGCAAAAACTAATTTTAAAGCTTTATTGGCCTATAAGAACGAGCACTTCCCTTACATGGCTCTGGGTATAGGAACCATCAAGACGGCACATGAAGCTAAAGACTTCTTGGCTTTAGGAGCAGAATTTATTGTCAGTCCGATTGTATCTGCCGATATTGCGCAGGAAACCTTAGCGAAGGGTTACGATTGGATTCCGGGTTGTATGACGCCTACTGAAATTACCTTAGCAGAATCATTAGGGGCATCACTCATCAAGCTTTTCCCTGGAGATGCACTGGGGCCAAAATTTGTGAAAGCCATAAAACCGCTATTCCCGAATCTGCATTTTATGCCAACAGGCGGTGTCGATGTGGAAAAGGAAAATATAGATGGCTGGTTTAATGCAGGCGTATTTTCTGTAGGATTAGGTTCTAAGCTATTTCAAAAACCAAACAATAGTGATGATGGTTATCAGTGGTTAATCGACCGAGTAAGCACGTTGATGGAGTTAGTTGAACGTTAATATACTGATCCACCTCCTAAGAAAGGATGGATTGGTTACAACACATAAAAAGGCCGCGCGAAGTTAATTCGCGCGGCCTTGATAATTTATAATTACAAAATTCTAAAGAAGAAGACTAGTCTTCTTCTTTAGATGCTAATAGCTGATCGTACTCCTCGCGGGAACCCACGATGATATTGCTGTACTGACGTAGACCGGTACCAGATGGAATTAAGTGTCCAACGATTACGTTCTCTTTCAAGCCTAACAAATCATCACGCTTACCTGCAATAGCTGCCTCATTCAATACTTTCGTTGTCTCCTGGAAGGATGCAGCCGAGATGAATGATTTAGTACCTAATGATGCACGTGTAATACCTTGCAACAACGGGCTAGACGTTGCTGGAATCGCGTCACGCACTTCCACCAATTTCATATCCTGACGTTTCAAGAGTGAATTCTCCTCACGCAAGTTACGCATGGTTACAATCTGACCTGGGCGAAGGGTTTTAGAATCTCCCGCTTCCACGATGACCTTTTTGTCATACAGAGAATCGTTTTCTTCCATGAAGTCCCATTTGCTCACGGCTTCTTTTTCTAAGAAACGTGTATCTCCTGGATCCTCAATGTTTACCTTCTGCATCATCTGGTGAACGATGGTCTCAAAGTGCTTGTCATTGATTTTTACCCCTTGCAGGCGGTAAACCTCTTGGATACCATTCACAATGTACTCTTGTACAGCAGATGGACCTTTAATCGATAAGATATCTCCAGGAGAGATCTGACCATCAGAAAGTGGCATACCTGCTTTGATAAAGTCATTATCCTGTACCAAGATGTGTTTAGACAATGGCACTAGGTATTTCTTCACTTGACCATCGCGTGATTCGATAGAAACTTCCCGGTTACCACGTTTCACACCACCTAAGGTTACCACACCGTCGATTTCTGTTACTACGGCTGGGTTAGATGGGTTACGCGCTTCGAATAGCTCCGTTACACGTGGTAGACCACCCGTAATATCTCGGGTTTTTCCTGTCGAACGAGGAATCTTTACTAAGATCGCACCATCTTTCACTTTCTGTCCGTTGGATACAGAAACGTGGGCTCCCACTGGAATGTTATACGAACGAATTACTTCGCCCTTCAAATCCATGATTTTGATGGTCGGGTTCTTTGTTTTATCACGTGTTTCGATAATTACTTTCTCTTTGTGACCAGTTTGCTCGTCCGACTCTTCACGGAAGGTTACCCCTTCGATGATCGCGTCAAACTCCACCTTACCGGCAAACTCCGAGATAATTACCGCATTATATGGATCCCAGTCAACCAATTTCTGGCCTTTTTCGACAGTATCTCCTTCTTTTACGAATAGGTTAGATCCATAAGGGATAACTTGTTGGTAAACAACACGTCTTTCAGGGTTCAAGATTTTAATCTCTCCAGAACGACCTAATACGACATTAAATTTACCATCGTCTCCTTCTTTCTCTACCGTACGTAGATTTTCAAATTCTACAATACCTTCATATTTCGCGATGATCGCAGAATCAGAAGCAATGTTTGAAGCGGTACCACCCACGTGGAATGTACGTAGTGTCAACTGTGTACCCGGCTCACCGATGGACTGTGCAGCAATTACACCGACAGCTTCACCACGTTGAACTCGTTTACCAGATGCCAAGTTACGTCCGTAACAACAAGCACACACACCACGTTTAGCCTCACAAGTCAATACCGAGCGGATTTCGATGCCTTCAATACCAGCATTTTCAATCAGTTCTGCAATCTCCTCGGTGATATCTGCATTGGCAGCGACGATTACTTCGTTGGTTTCAGGATGTATTACATCATTCAACGGAGTACGACCTAAGATACGATCGAACAATGGCTCGATAATATCATCATTGTCTTTCAATGCTGTCGTGTAGATACCGCGTAACGTTCCACAGTCTTGATCGATAACAATCATATCTTGTGCAACATCATGCAAACGACGTGTCAAGTAACCCGCATCGGCCGTTTTCAAAGCCGTATCGGCCAAACCTTTACGCGCACCGTGTGTAGAGATAAAGTACTCGAGTACCGATAGTCCTTCTTTGAAGTTGGACAAAATCGGGTTCTCAATAATTTCACCACCTGATGTACCTGATTTCTGTGGCTTAGCCATCAAACCACGCATACCACATAGCTGACGAATCTGCTCTTTGGAACCACGTGCTCCAGAATCCAACATCATGTATACTGAGTTAAATCCTTGATTGTCGTTAGACAAGATATCCATTACGTGTGCCGTTAGACGGTTGTTGATACGTGTCCAGATATCGATAATTTGGTTGTAACGCTCGTTGTTCGTAATGAAACCCATATTGTAGTTACCCAATACTTCTTCCACTTCGTTCGTTGCTTGGTCTAGCAAATCTGTTTTAGCTGCTGGAATGTTAAGATCCTGCAAGTTAAATGACAGACCTCCTTTGAAAGCGGTTTGGAAACCTAACTCTTTCATATCGTCCAAGAATCTAGCCGCACGTGCCATACCAGTATTCTTCACGATCTCACCAATGACGTTACGTAAAGATTTTTTGGTCAACAAATCGTTGATATAACCTACTTCTTCTGGTACAATCTGGTTAAAGATCACACGGCCAACAGTAGTTTCAATGATTTGTTGTTCGAAGTTGCCTTCTTTTGTTTTGATCTGTGTTTTCACTTTGATGAACGAGTGCAGGTCAACTTGCTGCTCATTCAACGCGATGA
Source organism: Sphingobacterium sp. lm-10 (assembly GCF_023554555.1). NCBI lineage: Bacteria > Pseudomonadati > Bacteroidota > Sphingobacteriia > Sphingobacteriales > Sphingobacteriaceae > Sphingobacterium > Sphingobacterium sp. lm-10. The sequence continues at coordinate 690,561 of NZ_JAMJWC010000002.1, read as the reverse complement.
TCACCTCTTCCGGAGAATAGAACACGGTTCCTTCACCTTTCATACGACGAGCATCATCTGTCTTACGGCCTTTAGTAATGTAGTAAAGACCCAATACCATATCCTGAGATGGAACCGTTACCGGTGAACCATTCGCAGGGTTCAAGATATTGTGTGCTGCCAACATCAGAATTTGTGCTTCCAAGATTGCCGCATTACCTAGTGGTAAGTGGACTGCCATCTGGTCACCGTCAAAATCGGCGTTGAAAGCCGTACATACTAACGGGTGTAACTGAATCGCTTTACCCTCTACCAATGTCGGCTGGAATGCTTGGATACCCAAACGGTGAAGCGTAGGTGCACGGTTTAATAATACCGGGTGACCTTTCAATACATTCTCTAAGATATCCCAAACCACTGGATCTTTACGATCCACGATTTTCTTCGCAGACTTCACTGTTTTCACAATACCACGCTCAATCATCTTGCGGATGATAAACGGTTTGTAAAGCTCAGCAGCCATATCTTTAGGCAAACCACATTCGTGTAATTTCAAGTGTGGGCCTACAACAATAACCGAACGTGCTGAATAATCCACACGTTTACCGAGTAAGTTCTGACGGAAACGACCTTGTTTACCTTTCAATATATCAGAAAGAGATTTCAAGGCACGATTACCTTCGGTTTTCACCGCATTTACTTTACGGGAGTTATCGAATAATGAATCTACCGCTTCTTGAAGCATACGCTTCTCGTTACGCAAGATTACTTCTGGTGCTTTAATCTCGATTAGACGTTTCAAACGGTTGTTACGAATAATCACACGACGGTACAAATCATTCAAATCGGAAGTCGCGAAACGACCACCATCCAAAGGCACCAATGGGCGCAACTCTGGTGGAATAATAGGTACAATTTTCACGATCATCCACTCCGGACGGTTTTCAATACGGGTATTGGCACCACGGAAAGCTTCTACTACATGAAGGCGTTTCAATGCCTCATTTTTACGTTGTTGAGAAGTTTCGTTTGCTGCCTGGTGACGTAGATCGTACGACAACTGATCTAGATCCAGACGTTTTAGTAATTCTTCTAAAGCGTCGGCACCCATTTTAGCCACAAATTTTTGTGGGTCGTTGTCATCTAAATACTGGTTCTCTTTCGGTAAAGTATCTAGGATATCTAAGTACTCTTCTTCCGTTAAGAAATCCATGTACGATAGACCATCATCCTCTTTGATACCGGCTTGGATAACCACATATCGTTCGTAGTAGATGATCATATCCAATTTCTTAGTTGGAAGACCTAATAAGTAACCAATTTTGTTTGGCAAAGAACGGAAGTACCAAATGTGTGCCACAGGAACCACCAAGTTGATGTGTCCCATACGCTCACGACGTACTTTTTTCTCCGTTACTTCTACACCACAACGGTCACACACGATACCTTTGTAACGGATACGTTTGTACTTACCACAGTGACATTCGTAATCCTTTACCGGGCCGAAGATACGCTCACAGAATAATCCATCGCGTTCCGGCTTGTAGGTACGATAGTTAATCGTTTCCGGCTTAGTTACTTCACCGCTAGAACGCTCCAAGATAGTCTCAGGAGAAGCTAAGCTGATCGTAATCGACGTGAAGTTACTTTTGATTTTATTATCTTTTTTATAAGACATACGTTGTATAACTTAAAAGCTGTATGTAAAGTTTGGGAAGCTCGCACCTCCCAAACTCAAATTACTTGATTAATCTAATGTGATATCCAGACCTAGACCACGTAACTCATGAACCAATACATTGAATGATTCTGGTACGGACGGTGTAGGTAGGTTGTTACCTTTCACGATCGCCTCATAGGTTTTCGCACGGCCAATCACATCATCGGATTTCACGGTTAAGATCTCCTGTAGGATATTAGATGCACCGAATGCCTCTAGTGCCCAAACCTCCATCTCACCAAAACGCTGACCACCAAACTGGGCTTTACCACCCAATGGTTGTTGTGTGATCAATGAGTATGGCCCGATCGAACGCGCGTGCATCTTATCATCCACCATGTGACCTAGTTTCAACATGTAGATTACACCTACTGTTGTTGGCTGGTCAAAGCGCTCTCCTGTCAATCCATTGTACAAGTAGGTACGTCCGGATGCAGGAAGACCTGCTTTTTCTACCCATTCTTCTACCTGACCCATTTCAGCACCATCAAAGATTGGCGTCGCGAACTTCATTCCAAGTTTCTGCCCAGCCCATCCAAGAACAGTTTCATAGATCTGACCCAAGTTCATACGAGAAGGTACACCTAATGGATTCAACACGATATCTACTGGCGTACCGTCCGATAAGAAAGGCATGTCTTCGTCACGTACGATACGTGCTACGATACCTTTGTTACCGTGGCGTCCAGCCATTTTATCACCGACTTTCAACTTACGTTTTTTCGCTACGTAAACTTTAGCCATTTGTACAATACCCGATGGCAACTCATCACCTACAGATACGGCAAACTTATCACGTTTGAATGCACCTAACTCCTCATTGAACTTGATGTTGTAGTTATGCAACGCGATTTTGATCGCATCGTTTTTCTCGTCATCTGTTGTCCAACCCGCAGGGTTAAGGTTTGCATAATCTAAATCCGTTAAGATTTTTTGGGTGAATTTCGCACCCTTAGCAACCAAAAGCTCTTTGTAGACATTGTAGATACCTTGGCTGGTTTTGCCATTTACCACGGTAAACAATTTATCTACTAAACGCTCTTTCAGCACGCGAAGGTTTTTCTGGTGCGTTGTATCCAGTTTCTCTAATGCTTTTCTTTCGATGTCTTTAGACATCTTCTTAGCACGGGAGAACAACTTCGTATCGATAACCACACCTTTGATGGATGGTGGCGTTTTTAACGAAGCATCTTTCACGTCACCTGCTTTATCACCGAAGATTGCACGTAGCAACTTCTCTTCTGGTGAAGGATCTGATTCACCTTTAGGTGTAATCTTACCGATCAGGATATCGCCTTCCACAACCTCTGCTCCGATACGGATGATTCCGTTTTCGTCCAGATCCTTAGTAGCTTCTTCGGATACGTTCGGGATGTCTGAAGTCAATTCCTCTTCACCACGTTTTGTATCACGCACTTCTAATTCAAACTCTTCGATATGCAAAGAAGTAAAGATATCCTGAGATACTACACGCTCTGAAATTACGATCGCATCCTCAAAGTTGTATCCCTGCCAAGGCATGAATGCTACTTTTAAGTTACGGCCTAATGCCAACTCGCCATCTTCTGTTGCATAACCTTCACACAATACCTGTCCTTTTACTACTTTCTCGCCTTTGATAACGATCGGCTTCAAGTTGATACAGGTATTCTGGTTGGTTTTCTTGAATTTAATTAATTTATATGTTTTGACGTCGTCGTCGAATGATACCAAGCGATCAGCATCTGTACGTTCGTAACGGATATGAATCTCTTGTGCATCTACGTATTCTACGACACCATTTCCCTCTGCATTGATCAAGGTGCGGGAATCGGATGCCACACGGCCTTCCAATCCTGTACCTACAATCGGCGCTTGCGGACGCAACAATGGCACCGCTTGGCGTTGCATGTTGGATCCCATCAAGGCACGGTTGGCATCATCGTGCTCCAAGAAAGGAATTAACGAGGCTGCAATAGACGTAATCTGGTTTGGCGCAACGTCCATGTAATCCAACTTCTCCGGCTCGATAATCGGGAAGTCACCCTCATATCTTGCTTTTACTTTTGCGTCTTCGAAGTTACCTTTATCGTCATAGATTGCATTCGCTTGTGCGATTGTTTTGCCATCTTCATCTTCTGCGGATAAGTATACCACAGGATGATCTACCACTACTTTACCTTCATCTACCTTACGGTATGGTGTTTCAATAAAACCAAGGTTATTGATTTTTGCATGTACTGCTAATGAAGAAATCAAACCAATGTTTGGACCCTCAGGAGTTTCGATAGTACACAAGCGACCGTAGTGCGTATAGTGAACGTCACGAACCTCGAAACCTGCGCGCTCACGAGATAGACCACCAGGACCTAACGCGGATAAACGACGTTTGTGTGTAATCTCGGCCAATGGATTGGTTTGATCCATAAACTGAGATAACTGATTGGTACCAAAGAAAGAGTTGATTACGGACGATAACGTACGTGCATTGATCAAATCTGTCGGTGTAAAGACCTCATTGTCCCGAATGTTCATACGTTCGCGGATAGTACGCGCCATACGAGCAAGACCTACCCCAAATTGAGCGTAAAGTTGCTCACCAACGGTACGTACACGACGATTAGACAAGTGGTCAATATCATCTACTTCTGCTTTTGAATTGATCAGGTTGATCAAGTATTTTACGATCGCGATGATATCTTCGCGAGTTAATACTTTAGTTTCTGATCCAGTCGATAAGCCTAATTTACGGTTGATACGGTAACGACCTACATCGCCCAAGTCATAACGCTTATCAGAGAAGAACAAGCGATCGATAATACCGCGAGCTGTTTCCTCATCAGGTGGTTCGGCGTTACGTAATTGGCGATAGATATGCTCCACCGCTTCTTTTTCCGAATTAGACGTATCCTTTTGTAGTGTATTGTATATAATAGAGTAATCGGCATTGTTCGACTCATCGTCTTTCGCTAAGATAATAGACTTAACTCCAGCGTCGATGATCATTTCAATGTGATCTTCTTCTAGTACGGTTTCACGTTCAAGGATGATTTCGTTACGGTCGATAGACACGACTTCACCCGTATCCTCGTCTACGAAATCTTCTATCCATTTCTTCAATACCCTAGCCGCCAGGCGACGACCTACGTATTTTTTAAGACCCGATTTACTAACTTTTACTTCATCAGCCAGATCGAACAATTCTAGGATATCTTTATCCGAATCGAATCCGATGGCACGTAATAAAGTGGTAACCGGGAATTTTTTCTTCCGATCGATATAGGCATACATGACGTTATTTACGTCTGTTGCAAATTCGATCCAAGATCCTTTAAAAGGAATTACCCTAGCAGAATAAAGTTTTGTTCCATTTGTGTGTCTACTCTGACCGAAGAATACGCCAGGTGAGCGGTGTAGTTGGGATACAATTACCCGTTCCGCACCATTAATCACGAAAGTACCTTTTGGTGTCATGTAAGGAATGGTACCTAAGTACACATCCTGTACAATCGTCTCGAAATCTTCGTGCTCTTCGTCGTTACAAGATAACTTTAATTTTGCTTTTAGAGGTACACTGTACGTTAAGCCACGCTCGATACATTCTTGAATGTCGTAACGTGGTGGATCTATGAAATAGTCCAAAAACTCTAGCACAAAAATGTTTCTTGAATCAGAAATAGGGAAGTTTTCGGCGAAAACCTGATAAAGCCCTTCCTGATGGCGATCGTCAGAAGTAGTTTCCAGTTGAAAAAACTCCCTGAAAGATTCTAATTGCACGTCCAAGAAATCAGGATAATCAATTACCTTCTTACTTGTAGCAAAATTCACTCTTTCTTTTTGAATATTGTTGTTTGCCAAGGGAATAAGATTTTAGTTTTAATAAACTGCGCTAACATGTTTGTTGAAAACCCTGGAATCGACGTGTCAACAACACCACATCGAGGGGTAGATAGTATAAACAGGGAAAGACTCTGATAGAAAATCCATCAGAGTCTATACCTTAAAGGTGCTTTACGCAGGAGAGATTACTTAACCTCAACTACAGCTCCAGCTTCTTCTAGTTGTTTTTTCAAAGCTTCAGCTTCGTCTTTAGAAACACCAGTTTTCAATTCTTTAGGTGCTCCATCAACTAAGTCTTTTGCCTCTTTCAAACCTAGACCAGCTAAATCTTTTACCAATTTAACTACCGCTAATTTAGAACCACCAGCTTCTTTCAAGATTACATCAAAAGATGTTTTCTCTTCAGCAGCAGCAGCACCACCATCAGCAGGGCCAGCAGCAACAGCAACTGCAGCAGCAGCTGGTTCGATACCGTACTCGTCTTTTAAGATATCAGCTAGTTCTTTAACTTCTTTTACTGTTAAGTTCACTAACTGCTCAGCAAGTTGTTTTAAATCTGCCATTTTATTTTGAATTTTTGAATTTACTAAATGAATATTGTTAATTAAAATGTTAACGAACGTTTATAAGAGTGTTCGTTAGCCTCTTTCTTCTAAAGCTTTAAGCAATCCTGAAACTGTATTTCCGCCTGATTGTAGTGCAGAAATAACATTTTTCGCTGGAGATTGAAGTAGAGCAATAACGTCTGCGATCAATTCGTCTTTCGATTTTAGGTTGACCAAAGCATCAAGCTGAGAATCACCAATGAAAGCCGTTTCCTGGATATAAGCCGCTTTTAAAAGGGGCTTGTCACCTTCTTTACGCAATTGTTTGATCAATTTAGCGGGACCGTTACCAGTCTCTGAGAACATCATAGTAGATGCGCCTTTCAATACGCCAAATATCTCTTCCGAATCTACACCTGCTTCGATTAGGGCTTTCTTGATCAAGGTGTTTTTCACTACCTGAACTTCGATGCCACTTTCAAAACATTTGCGACGGATTTTGCTCACTTTTTCCACAGGTAAATCAGCAGTATCTGCAATGTAAAAGTTGCCGTAGGATTTAATCTGCTCTGCCAAAGCTTGAACAATTTCTTGTTTTTCTTCTTTTCTCATGATTAAATACCCGCTACTGATTTAGTCTCGATATGAATACCAGGACTCATAGTCGATGAAATGTGAATACTCTTGAAGTATGTACCTTTCGCTGCAGATGGTTTAAGGCGTGAGAGTGTTTGCAACACTTCTAACGCGTTATCATAAATCTTGTCTGCTTCGAATGACACTTTTCCAACTGAAGTGTGGATGATACCGGTTTTGTCGACTTTGAAATCTATTTTACCGCCTTTAACATCAGTTACTGCTTTACCTACGTCTGTAGTAACAGTACCTGTTTTAGGATTTGGCATCAAGTTTCTTGGACCTAAAATACGACCCAATTTACCTACTTTCGCCATCACACTAGGCATAGTAATAATGATATCAACGTCAGTCCAACCACCTTCGATCTTGCTGATATAATCGTCAAGACCTACGTAGTCAGCACCTGCTGCTTTAGCTTCTTCTTCCTTATCAGGAGTACACAATACTAAAACGCGAACAGTTTTACCGGTTCCGTGAGGTAATGTTGCAATACCACGAACCATTTGATTCGCTTTACGAGGATCTACGCCCAAACGAACGTCGATATCCACAGAAGCATCAAACTTAGTCGTTGTAATCTCTTTTACCAAAGCCGCAGCTTCTTTTAAAGAGTACGCTTTACCAGCTTCAATTTTGGATAGTGCCGCTTTTTGATTTTTTGTTAATCTAGCCACTTTCTTAAACTGATTTCGTTAATTAATTGTTCCAAGGAGCGTCACCTGATACAGTGATACCCATACTGCGCGCCGTACCTGCTACCATTCTCATAGCTGACTCTACAGTAAACGCATTCAAATCTGGCATTTTATCTTCTGCAATCTGCTTTACCTGATCCCAAGTAACTGAAGCTACTTTCTTACGGTTAGGCTCACCAGATCCACTCTTCAATTTAGCAGCGTCTTTCAACTGAACCGCAACTGGAGGAGTTTTGATGATAAAATCAAAAGATTTGTCCGTGTAAACTGTAATGACAACTGGCAGAATTTGACCAGGCTTGTCTTGCGTACGAGCATTGAACTGCTTACAGAAATCCATAATGTTCACCCCTTTAGCACCTAACGCAGGCCCTACTGGAGGTGACGGATTAGCTGCACCGCCCTTTACTTGTAATTTTACTAACGCACCGACTTCTTTTGCCATTTCGTTATAAATTTAATATTTGTAAATGTTTGTTAGTAAGTGGAAGCTATACTGTAACATTTATTCGAAGGACACAAAACATGTCTTGCAACCAAACGAGGTGCAAAGATATACAATATACCAACACAAACAAAATCTAAAATAAAAATTAGCGCTGTAACCCGCTGATTTAGAACTGAACTTCTACGGTTTCGTCCCACTCCTCATTAATCTCCACCTGGAAGCCTGCCTGGAATGGCAAAAAACCAAGTAGCTCTCCCCTAAAAAGCACCTGCACGTTGTTTCTTACGGCAACCGACACATCAAGAACACGCAAGAGTTCTCCTGATTTCCCAAACGCCATCAGCTGGTAAGACAAAGGAACCGGATCAACTACGCGACCAATAAACTGATTGAACTGTAATTCCTTGCTGAGAGCAAGATTGGGGTGCATTTCAATTTCCGACTGATCTAATACGGGATTAGCCAGCTGCAGGTTGAACGGAGCATAAAAAGCGGGTTCCTCCATACGCACAATAACGACACTTTCTACGATCGATAAATCCCTCGCATCTGTAAATTCGAATTTGATTTGGCTGTGATAGCGATCAAGCACCACAGATTCTTGGATATTCTGGTTGATGAAGATTGATTTTTCGAAGCCATAGACTTCTCCAGCGTACGCCGAAAAACGATTGCCAAAGTAGTAGGTATTGGACGATGATACATAAGCTGGCAAAAGTATATCCGATAGTCCAGTGTGTCGTAGAAAGGAGAACCTGTATTCGCCATGAGGCAAATTCATGGATATGGCAGGCATGTCCAGAGCATATTCTTGTATCAAAGAAGATGCGAGGTCTCCAGTGGCCTGGTCGAAAGCATATATTCGTAATTGATCTCCTTCCTGTGGTTTAGCCGCTTGCACAGTACCCTGAAAACGTAGATTATCCAATCGAAGTACACCCGTGTTTTCATTATATTCGCTTCCCCCTCCCCGTTCACCAGCAGCACTTACCAAACGAAAGCGAATAATATCCGTGGAAGACAAGTCCAGATTGCTCAAGTCAAACAAAAAACTATTCCTGGCTTGGCTGGTCGTAAAATTGGAGAATTGATTGACATTACGCAATATATGCCATTCCATATCATCATAACTGTAATGGAGATCGAAAGCTTTGGGCCCTGTGGCGGAGGAGCTGATATCAAACCCCATATTGGTCAACGATGAAATTATGTGGGTGGGCAATGCTATAGTGAGCTCTTTTACGCCGTTTATAGAAAGGGCTCGTCCTGCCGGGAATTGCTCAAAGGGCCATCCCGCCGCAAAGCTTGTTGGCTCTAGGCCATCATTATAGGTGATTGTTGCGCCAGGCTGTATGGCAATATCTGCTCGAAGCGATTCGTTGTTAAAAGACCAGAAGTAAACATAATCAACCAAACCATCCAAACCAGCTGCTTGCTGTGACAAAATTCCTGAGCTGGCATTTCTATCTGCAACAGAAAGCATAGCCTCTTGCACATTGAAATTAATAGTATACGTTTCATCAGAAAGTCCGGAAGCAGAACGTGGATCTTTTTGACAGCTGAGCATAGAAACCACAAAAACAAGTAGCCCTAACCGCTTGAGCAAGAGGATGGATGACGCATTAAACATAATAATTAGTATTGGTTCAAACGCAAATTAGCCATATTATTTCTTTAAAAGAAATAATATGGCTAATTAAATAAATTAGTTAACTAATTTATTTAATGAAACCCAGCTCACTTGCGCTGAAACCTCGTTCTACGGTTTCAGTAGCTTCAAATTTTATGTACTTGTATTGCACGTTTTTACTAAAGCGAACGACCTGTTCTATGGGATTTGATTTGATATTAGAAAATTCCCCTTCTTTAATTATTTCCCATTTGGCATTATCCTGACTTCCCGAGAGGCGATATCTAGTTACCATACCTTCCTTTTTGCCATCCTGACGTGGTAGATAGAAAAAGCCTCCGATAGTTTGTGTTCCTATATCAAATACGAATATCTTTTCTGAAAGTTCTGAAAAAGTAACAGGGTTACGGTCCATCGCTGCCGCAAGTCCATCTCCAGTCGTTAATTTCACAGAATTACTTGGCACTCGGACAATTGCGGATGGAGACTGGTCGATATCGTAAGCAACGTGTGCCTCTTTATATAACCCAAAGTCGCTTAACGTGGGGGCCACTGGTGCAAACAGTTCTATACGAACCTTTGTCGCTCTGACAGGTTCGCTCAGTTTTATGATGCGTGTAGCTCCGATGCTGGTCGCTCCCGCAATCTTCTGCCAATCTTGTCCGTCCCATGTAGAAATACGCACGCTATCTAAACGTTGGCCTAGCTTAATGTTCTCCCGCAAACGAATTAGATCAAACTCCTGTTCGCCACCTAAATCTAACTCCAATGATGGATTCAAGACGTCATCATCCGATGCATAATAAGAATAGCGATCGTCGTCTAGAATCTGGTCTGCTGAGTACGCTTTATGATCGCCACGCGTATTAGATGTCGTGATCTTTGCTTTGGACGCGAGATTGCTCGAAAAGGTTTTCTCTAGCTTTTCACCAAAACCTTTTAGTGAAGCGACATCATTGGCATGTAATTGGCCATTTGGCATCGGAGCTAATCCAAGGTTCATATTAGCACCTCGCCCAACAGATTTCAGATAAATTTCGAACAAAGCGTCGGGACTTTTCACTTGTGCATCTTGCTCCGGATGGTAAAACCAACCAGAACGATGTGGCACATCACACTCTGCCGGGATCCAGGATTCTCCGCCACGCGTACCGGTAGTCAGGTTGCTATCATCCAGGTATCCGGGCATCGGCTCCTTCCCCTCTATCCCTTTCAGTGTAATCGTTGCCCAGCTTGTTTCGGCTGCGTGACCGTGTTCATTACCTACCCAACGCATATCAGGGCCAATGTCTGAGAAGATCATCGCCATAGGCTGATGCTCTCGTACGATTGGCCAAGTCTTATCCTTCCAATTATAATAACTAGAGCGGTCTATCAGGCGTTTTTCATTTCTACCACCATAATACCCGTCGCCACCATTGGCACCATCATGCCAAGAGGTAAACAGATCTCCATATCCTGTCATGAGTTCGGTGAGCTGCTGGCGATAGGCTTCTGGATAGGCTTCAGATCCGTAGCGGATATCGTTACGATCCCAGGCAGAAAGATAAACGCCAAAAGCAAGATTCGCCTTTTTGGCGGCGCCCATAAATTCCTTCACCATATCACCTTTACCATCTCTCCAGGGAGATTGTGCTACACTATAGTTGGTGGTGGCTGTTGGCCATAAACAGAAACCATCGTGATGTTTCGCAACAGAAATTAATCCTTTAAATCCACCTGCTGCGGCAGCATTTGCGATTTGATTCGCATCAAACTCTGTTGGGTTGAAAATAGCAGGGTCTGCATCTCCGAATCCCCATTCTTTATTCTGGTAAGTAGTCGGTGTAAAATGTATCAACGTATACGTCTCCATCTCATGCCAACGTAGTTGACGTTCGGAGGGTAAAGCACCATACGGTTCGGGCGGCGGCGGTGTGCTCACTTGGCAAGCGGTCAATGTTCCTGCTAACAATCCTAACGCTATGCCTAATTTTTTGGAAAATATCATTGGTAGTTATGTTTGAGCGCTGAATATACGTTTTTTCCAGCGAAAATATTGATTACTTCTGGCAGGAAAGAATTAGATCTGGAGCCGCAATTGCCAATATTGACTTTCACATGAACGATATCTAGCATGAAATGGATAAATTCGCATTTTAAAATAAAATTATAGATGGCGAAGGTAGAAAAGGATATTTCCAGAGAAAGATCAGGTCAATTATTCGAAGAAGCGAAAGGCTATTTCCCAGGTGGCGTGAATTCACCTGTGCGTGCATTCAAATCAGTATATGGCACTCCCCTATTTATTGAACGTGGCGACAAAGCGCACTTGTGGGATGCCGATGGCAATGAGTTTATCGACTACTGCTGCTCCTGGGGGCCACTTATTTTAGGGCATAACAACGACGCCGTGCGAGAAGCCGTGGCAGAGCAGTTGCACAAAGGGTTGAGCTTTGGAGCACCTACCGCTTTAGAAAACAAGCTGGCCAGCCTGATCATCAATAATAATCAATATTTAGAAAAAATTCGTTTTGTAAGCTCGGGTACAGAAGCCGTTATGTCGGCGATTCGCTTGGCCAGAGGATATACCAAACGAGATAAAATTGTCAAGTTTGAAGGCTGTTATCATGGACACTCCGACGCGCTGTTGGTAAAAGCGGGATCTGGCTTGGTGACTTTCGGCGAAACTTCATCTGCAGGTGTGCCAAAGGCTTTTGCAGCAGAAACCATTGTGATTGCCCTTAATGATTATGAGGCCTTGAAACAAGTTTTTGCAGACTTTAAAGATCAAATTGCCGCTGTCATTATTGAAGGTGTGCCTGCTAATAATGGTCTGCTACTCCAAGATAAGGCGTATGTGCAATTCTTAAGGGAGATCACGCAGCAAAACGGTAGTTTGTTGATCTTCGACGAAGTGATCACGGGTTTCCGCTTAGGGTTTGAAGGTGCTGCACGCTACTATGATGTAAAACCTGACATCATTACTTACGGCAAAATCATTGGTGGAGGAATGCCCGTCGGCGCTTATGGTGCATCCAACGAGCTGATGAGTCATATATCACCGGATGGGGCGGTATATCAGGCAGGCACTCTATCCGGAAATCCGGTCGCGATGTCTGCGGGTATTGCGGCATTGAGTATCTTAGTACAAGAAGGATTTTATGAGAATCTTGAGGCGATCACGCAAAAATTTGTACAGGAAATTCAGTCATTTATCGCGCAAAAAGGATACCGTGTGAAGGTGTTTACCATTGGATCAATCTTTTGGTTTGCCTTTACAGACCAGGAAAAGATTCAACGCGCGGATGAAATTGTACATGATTCCATGGAGCAATACAAAATCATGCATCGCGAATTGTTGAACCGTGGCATCTATTTTGGCCCATCCGGTTATGAGGTCGGCTTTATTTCCGCTGCTCATACGCAAGAAGATTTGAGCACAACCCTCGTTGCACTTCAAGAATCGCTAGATGTCGTTTTTGCCTTGTAAAGAAGCTTTATATAGATATCAAAATGGGCTGCGTTGAAGAACGCAGCCCATTTTAGTTTTTAGATCAAGTCGTAACCTACTCGCGAAGAAGTTATCAGACTGTATAAACCTGAACTCGATCATTTAATATATTGATGATAAATAACTGAATACTTACTTTGCCCTCTAATGCCGGACGGGCATGATACTTTTAGTCGCAAAAGCATCCAAAACTCGCCGCTTACCGTATTGGCACAACGTCCGTGCATCCTAGTGCTATTGCCAATCCGCTAAGGCGGCAATTTGATAAAATGGATAGGGGTTGCTTGAGTCAAGTTTTAATTTGGGTATTAAAATTGGGAAACTTTGCAATCGACCTAGCGTTACGACTGCAGCAAGCCGCGCGAAAGTAAATCTGTGTTTATGAAGCTAAAAGCAGGTTTCGCGTAGCCCTTGATCGAAACGTCTTTGCGAAGTCGAGGCACGAGGCTGCGGCAATCTAAACTTAATTTGGAATGATGGCCATCACGCTATCAACTTTATTAATCTTATTAACTTTAAAAATAGATTGCTTCGTACTTCGCGATGACGCATAAAAAAATGGCAGTGAGCTACTGCTCACTGCCATTTTCTATACTGCATTGATTGAGTCTAAAACCCAGCAGGTTTCAAATTCAAACCGGCACGTTCATCTAGGCCAAATAGCAAATTCATATTTTGCACGGCTTGACCGGAAGCTCCTTTTAGCAAATTATCTGTGGCATTCAAGATCAACAATTTATCGCCATGCTTCTCTAAATGCATAATACTTTTATTGGTATTCACTACCTGTTTCAGATCAATGTTTTGCTCGCTCACAAAAGTGAACGGATGGGATTGATAATAATTGTAGTACAAGCTGTACGCGTCCATTGCTTCAATATCCACATCCACATATATCGCAGAAAAAATACCTCGAGCAAAGTCGCCACGTTGAGGCACAAAATTGATGCGTTGCTGCGCCCGCGACAGCAAAGATCCATCGCCAAATGGTAAATAGCCCGCTTGCAATTGATCCAAAGATTCCGAAATCTCTTGCAAATGTTGGTGCTCGAAAGATTTATAAGCAGATAGATTGTTGTTGCGCCAAGAGAAATGTGTCGTCGGGCCAGGTTTTTGGCCTGCTCCGGTAGATCCAGTGGTGGCATTTACATGAATCTGATCGGGTAACAAACCAGCATTGGCCAAGGGCAATAAGGCCAATTGAATATTAGTCGCAAAACATCCTGGGTTGGCGACATAGTGCGCCTGCTTAATCGCTTCCCTATTCAGTTCCGGCAATCCATAAACAAATGCACCTTGTGCATATGCCTGATGATCACGCAAACGGTAATCTTGCGACAGATCGATAATTTTGACCTTGGCATCGACTGGATTTTCATCTAGAAACTTGCGCGCATCGCCATGTCCCAAACACAAGAAAAGCACATCAATATCCGAATGGAAGTCGGTAGAAAATTCGAGTTCGGTATCGCCCAACAAGTCATTATGCACCGCATAAATCTTATTTCCTGCATTGGATGCGCTATTCGCAAACACAATCTCCACGTCAGGATGATAAACCAATACGCGTAACAATTCTCCTCCGGTATAGCCGGCCGAGCCTACTATTCCTGCTTTTATCTTTGTCATGTACTTTCTTATTTGTTGGGTAGCCAAGCGTTACGACTGCCCGTTCACTTTAAACCAGATTCCTACTTGATTACCGAATATTTTCGAAAATCCTTTTACATCATCTCCCGTGTAGCCTTCGTTCATTTCGCCGTAGCTTCCGAATTTATTGTTCATCAAATCATGATCCGACTCGATGCCGATGATCACAAAACGGTGTGGATGCAGTTCTATAATTACGCGGCCTGTCACCGTGGCTTGCGCACTGCCCAAGAATGCTTCGATATCGCGCATCACTGGATCGTGCATCTGACCTTCGTGCATGTAATTCCCGTAGAAAGATGCGATTTGATCTTTCCATGAAAGTTGCCATTTGGTCAAAGTATGCTTTTCCAACATATGGTGTGCTTTTACCAAAATGATTGGCCCAGCAGCTTCAAAACCCACACGGCCCTTGATACCGATAATCGTATCACCTACATGGATATCTCGCCCAATACCGTAAGGTTGCGCGAGTTCTTGCAATTGTTGGATCACTTTTACCGGACCGATCTTTTCTCCATTTAGCGCTACTGGTTCTCCTTTTTCGAAATCGATGGTGATCTGCTTTGGTTGATCTTGCGTGATCGGCGTTGGCCAAGCAGATTCTGGCAAGTATTGGTTGGATGTCAACGTTTCTGCGCCACCAACCGAAGTACCCCAAAGGCCTTTATTAATCGAATATTTAGCTTTTTCTGCCGAATACTCCACGCCATGTTTATTTAAGTATTCGATCTCCGCTTCGCGGGATAATTTAAGATCGCGGATCGGAGTGATGATTTCAATCCCTGGAATCAAGGTTTGGAAGATCATATCAAAACGAACCTGATCGTTACCAGCTCCGGTAGAACCGTGAGCCACACAAGTAGCGCCGATTTTCTTCGCATAGTTGGCTATTGCCGTAGCTTGTGTAACGCGTTCTGCCGATACGGACAAAGGATATGTCGCATTTTTCAATACGTTACCAAAGATCAGGTACTTGATGGTATCTTTGTAATAATCTTCCGTTTCGTCGATGGTAGTATGCGATTTTACGCCTAATTCATACGCGCGCTTTTCCACAGTTTGTAACTCTTCGGCAGAGAAGCCACCGGTGTTGACAATAACAGAATGTACTTCCAAACCCAAATCTTTGGAAAGATATATACAGCAAAACGAGGTATCCAAACCACCACTGAATGCTAAAACGACTTTTTTCATCTTATTCTTGAGGTATATAAATTAAAATCCCTTTACTGGCTTAACACCAACAGGGAATACAAATGTGACCATTTTTTTAGTGGATTTCCAGAGCCTTGCTTCGATGCGTTTGAGCAAAGATTGCTTTTTTGCGATGCGATTGAGCCGCTCTTTGGCTTCCGCTTTGCGTTGAATCTTTTCTTTGAGTTCGCGTTCTTTCTCTACCGGATCCCACAACATGGCTGTACACATACAGTTTTTACGCTCTTTAGCCGTCAGAATATCGAAATTTACGCAAGATTGGCAGCCTTTCCAGAACTCTTCATCTTGAGTAAGCTCCCCATAGGTGACTGGCTCGTAGCCTAAATCCGAATTGATTTTCATGACAGCCAATCCGGTTGTCAATCCGAATATTTTGGACTTTGGATACCGTTCGCGTGAAAGCTCAAAGATTTCTTTCTTGATGGCTTTGGCCAATCCCTCTTTACGAAATATGGGATTTACGATCAGGCCCGAGTTGGCCACATAATCGCCATGGCTCCAAGTTTCTATATAACAAAAACCCGCCCAGCGACCATCTTTGTGTAAGGCAATCACGGATTTGCCTTCTTCTATCTTCTTAGCAATATATTCTGGCTGCCGACGTGCTATGCCTGTTCCCCGCGCTTTGGCAGACTCAAACATTTCATCACAAATCTGCTGAGCATAATTAATATGCGAAGCATTAGCAGGAATAATCAAAAAATCTGAAAGTATCATTCTGAGACTTCGACCTAAAAAACATTCCACTCTACATGGAATCTATACATGAATTTAACGATTGTAATAGCAGCACACACCCGAGCACTTAATGGTGGCCACCTATCCGGAAATTTCCTGCCCTTTTATCAAGCTCTGGGCAGTATTGGTCGTCGAAATCGCAGAAAAGGACAACTCAACGCAAAACCTTGGCGCATAGCATATGCCACAAGCCCGTTATTTGCTCGTGATACTATCTGCGTATTATGGTTATGACAGTGCATTATCGTTTCTTCTTAAAATTCTGACAGACAAAAGTATAAAATATTTCCGTGTCAACAATGGTATTCGTTTTTTTTTACAAATACCCTAATATATTAACAAATATGCGACCAAGTACTCATCTTATGCATTCACAAATAATGATTTAATGAAAATTTGACGCGAATTTTATGACGTTAATATTCTAAACTTTAGCGAGTAAAAGCCTACTTTTGCGGAGTATAATTTAAAGTTATTATGGTTACTCCAAGTATTGTTTTCTACCTATTTTTTGCGATTCCCTACATCGGTATCATGTACTGGTTAGTTAAACAAGATAAGAAAAAGCATGCCTGGGGCGTCACCGTGATTACCGCTATTGCCATTGCGGGGTTTTTCGTATCTCAACGGGCCAGCAGAATTGCGGTACAGAATTACAAACAACATCAAATTGATGCGCGTAAGCAAGAGCAGGAAGCAGATAGCATATTGCGAACGTTGAATCGCGACACCGTTAAATAACTGCTCTTTAATAAGCATTTATCATAGCATGAAAAAGGGGCTTTCTTTCGAAAGCCCCTTTTTATATAATAAAAAATTCTCCTTTAGTCTTCTCCTAAAAACGGGTAACGGTAATCTGTATCCGGATTAAACGTTTCTTTGATCGTACGTGGAGAAACCCAACGTAAAAGATTGATCATCGAACCGGCTTTATCGTTGGTACCTGATCCACGCGCGCCACCAAATGGCTGCTGACCTACTACTGCTCCTGTACATTTATCGTTGATATAGAAGTTACCTGCCGCGTGGCGTAATGCCTGGCTTGCTTCTTCAATCGCGTAGCGATCTTGCGCAATCACAGCACCTGTAAGCGCATAGATGGACGTGGTATCCACTGTTTTTAATGTCTCAGACCATTTTTCGTCTTCGTACACAAAAATCGTTAATACTGGACCAAATAGCTCTTCTTGCATGGTCTCATAATCGGCGTTTTGAGCCAAAATTACAGTCGGGCGAATAAAGTACCCGGTTGACTTATCATAGTCTCCACCGAAAACTACCTCAGCATCTGCTGATTCTTTTGCACGATCGATGTACTTTGTAATTTTATCAAAAGCTTTTTCGTCGATCACCGCATTGATGAAGTTGGTGAAATCTTCTGTACCACCCATTTTGAATGTTTTCAGATCGTCCTCCATAAAGCCTTTCACTGCCGACCAAAGTGATTTAGGAATGTAGGCACGAGATGCAGCAGAACATTTTTGTCCTTGAAACTCAAAAGCTCCACGTACTAAAGCGGTACTTACCACTTTTGCATCTGCAGACGCGTGTGCTAAGATAAAGTCCTTACCACCAGTCTCACCAACAATGCGTGGGTACGTTTTGTACACATGAATATTTTCTCCGATCGTTTTCCAGATATCCTGAAATACTCCTGTAGAACCGGTGAAGTGGATGCCCGCAAAATCAGCATGTTTGAAGATCACTTCTCCAGCATCTGGACCAGATACATATACCAGATTAATAACACCGTCTGGCACACCTGCTTCGCGGAAAATTTCCATCAGCACATTAGCAGAGTAAATTTGTGTGTTAGAAGGTTTCCAAACCACCACGTTACCCATCATCGCTACTGAAGTCGGTAAATTACCGGCGATAGCCGTGAAGTTAAACGGCGTTAATGCAAACACGAATCCTTCTAAGGGGCGTTGTTCTACACGATTCCACACTCCTTTAGGCGATACAGGCGGTTGCTGAGCATAAATCTCGGTCATGTATTTCACATTGAAACGCAAGAAATCTGCAATCTCACATGCCGAGTCAATCTCTGCTTGAAAAGCATTTTTGGACTGACCTAGCATCGTTGCTGCATTAAGCTTATAACGATATTTGGTAGAGATCAATTCCGCCGCTTTTAAGAAAATAGCTGCACGGTGCTCCCATGGCAGATTTTCCCAAGCTTCTTTTGCAGACAATGCTGCATCGATCGCTGCCGTTACGTGCTCTTTGGTACCTTGATGGTAATGACCTAGAATGTGCTTATGATCGTGTGGAGGTGTCAATGGCGATTTATTTCCAGTACGCACTTCTTCAGATCCGATGTACATCGGAATATCTACCTCTTGTGCTCTCGCTGTTGCGATCGCCTCTTGAAGCAATTTTCTTTCTTTGGTTCCCGGCGCATACGAATAAATGGGCTCGTTGATTGGATTGGGAACATTAAAAAAACCTTTCAGCATAACTTTCCTTTTTTATCTTATTCTTATGGGTAA
This sequence comes from Sphingobacterium sp. lm-10, assembly GCF_023554555.1. Classification (NCBI taxonomy): domain Bacteria; kingdom Pseudomonadati; phylum Bacteroidota; class Sphingobacteriia; order Sphingobacteriales; family Sphingobacteriaceae; genus Sphingobacterium; species Sphingobacterium sp. lm-10. The sequence goes on along the minus strand of NZ_JAMJWC010000002.1, from coordinate 671,495 downwards.
AGATACGGGAATGTGGACACAATTCATAAACGCCGATTGTCTGAATATAAACATATATTGTCCATCCTTAAGACAAGACCAGCATCATCTACTTCAATTACAAGCCTAATTAACAAGTATATAAATAATCAAATCGAAAAATCAATCACGAAATACTTAACAGTAAAATGACAAATTTAGTCTATATATTACACTCCGTGCTGCTGTAGGTAAAGCCTGGGTGAAACCTGCATAATTTGCTTAAATACCCGGTTGAAGTGCACTGCATTTTTAAAACCGACCTGAAATGCAGCTTCAGCAACAGACTCTGTCCGTCTGTTGATTAATAGCTGGCAAGCCTTCTCAATGCGTAATTCATTTAAGAAGCCGACGTAGGTTTTGGTCGTATGCTTTTTGAAGAATTTACAGAATGAACTCGATGTCATATGGACAAGGCTGGCCACATCAGCAATAGCTATATCCTCATGCAAATGATCGAAGGTATATTTATATACCGCACTAATACGCGCGCCGTCCTTATCTGAATAGCTGATCTTACGCGCACCAGAATAGAGGGACTCCGCCTCATACCGATGCTGAGTCAGCGTGTGCAGCATGGAGATAAATTCCACAAACCGAGGAATGCCGCTTTTTGTTGATAGTTCCCTGAAAAAAGGCTGTAAGTCACGGGCATGTTCTGCTCGTACCCTTTTACTGGCATCCAAGCCAATTAAATAACGGCCTACCTGATCAAATTCTGGAATCACAAATAATTTTTCCATACGTTCCAGATGTACGAACACATGCACAAGACGCACGGTTTCGTCGTACACACCTGGCTCTTCATATTTCGTAAACATGTGAGGTTCATCGGGCCGAAGGATAAATACATCGCCTTGTTGAAAGGATTGTGCCACATTGCCAACCACAATGGTTCCCCTCCCTTGCACAACACAAGTTACTTGCAGTTCCGTGTGGCGATGGTAATAGCCATAAAGAGAACTCCCTATATTTTCGAGGGTGGCAAATACACCTTCACCGTAAACTGGAACAGTAAACCGAATGGGTTCCATCGAAAAAGCGAGGATTATTTTAGCTTATCTGCAAAGACCTTTTTAAACTTATCCAACTTCGGCTGTACCACAAACTGACAGTAGCGATCGTTAGGATTCTTATTATAATAATCCTGATGATAATCTTCTGCGGGATAAAATACATTTGCCTTTTCGATCGTGGTTACGATTGCTTTATCGTACACTTTCTCCGCATTAAGCTGTTTAATGTAATAATTTGCTTTCTCTTCTTGTTCGGCATTAAGTGGAAACAAGGCTGAACGATATTGTGTACCCACATCGTTTCCCTGACGATTTAACTGTGTAGGATCATGCAGTTGAAAGAAGGCTTTCAGGAGCTCATCGTAGGAAATTACTTTGGGATCGTACGTGATTTTCACTGCCTCAGCGTAACCTGTTTGCCCAGTTGTAACCTGCGAATAGGTTGGATTTTCTCCTTTACCGCCAATATATCCTGAAATGACCGTATCTACTCCATCTAACAATGATAGGGAAGTCTCAATACACCAAAAACAACCTGCTGCCATAATCGCTTCCTGACGATCGTCACTTACAGGCAATGTCGCCAGAGATACTGGCTTAGAGGTGTTGGATGTAGCTTGGCAGGATGCAAAAACAAGCGAACATAAGGTAAATAAATACACAATCTTTTTAGTCATAATACGTGCTTTTATATAGCTAATATACGAAAGAAGCTGCCTTTTGGTTTTAGCAAAGACAGCTTCTGTTCTTATACAATGATTGGGTTGGGGGTCACAAATTACCCTTTGGCCGCTGCATATCTTTCGGCTACGGCACTCCAGTTTACTACCTCAAAGATAGCTTCTAGATAAGCCGGGCGCTTGTTTTGATATTTTAGGTAATAAGCGTGCTCCCATACATCGATCCCGAAGATTGGCGTACCTTTCACCTCTGCCACATCCATTAATGGATTATCTTGATTTGGCGTAGAAGTAACGGCTAACTTTCCATCTGCTCCAACGATCAACCAAGACCACCCAGAGCCGAAACGTGTAGCTCCTGCTTCCTGCAATTTCTTTTTCAAATCAGCAAACGAACCAAAAGTTTCGTTGATAGCATCTGCCAACTCGCCTGTAGGCTCGCCGCCCGCGTTAGGGCCTAGTACAGACCAGAACAAATCGTGGTTGAAGTGACCACCACCATTATTACGTACCGCTGCTGGATATTTGCTAATATTTTTAATCAATTCTTCCAAAGATGCGCCAGCTCCATCGGTATCCGCAAGAGCTTTATTCAAGTTATCTACATAAGCTTGATGGTGACGATCGTGATGGATTTCCATCGTATCTTTATCAATGTGTGGTTCTAATGCGTCGTTAGCGTATGGTAACGCTTTCAATTCGAATGCCATAATTATATAATTTTAGTATAAATCAATGCTGCATGTGCTGCGTTACGAAGATAACAAATGTTTGGTTTTTATGTTTGAAAAGCACTCTTTCTATTGACCATCATCGTCTTTTATTACGAAAAAATGATTGTATGAGCTCGCTACATGCTGACTCTAATACTCCACCCACGATTTCTGTCTTAGGATGTATGATACGATCATGAAAAGCACTGTAACCTCGCTTATAATCTTTTGCGCCGTATACAACCCGATCCAGCTGCGCCCAGTAAGCGGCACCAGCACACATCACGCAAGGCTCGATAGTAACATACAGCGTACAACCTTTTAAATACTTCCCTCCCAAATGATTAGCCGCTGCAGTAAATGCCTGCATCTCGGCATGTGCGGTCACGTCGTGCAACCGCTCTGTAAGGTTGTATCCTTTTGCAATAATCTGCCCGTTGGCGACAATTACCGCTCCGATTGGAATCTCATCTTCCTCATAGGCGATTTTTGCCAATCGTAGCGCTTCTTGCATATATAATTCGTCTATCGAATGTGAGGTTTCTTCCTCGATACTAAAATACCTCATCTATTTGCTTAATATTTGCCTATCTAACTCAATCTTGTACCGTTTGGAACCTCTTTATCTACCGTCGTCAAAACGATATCGCCATTCGCATCTGCGAAACCCGTTACTAGACATTCAGAAAAGAAATTAGCAATCTGCTTACGCGGAAAATTCAACACGGCAACGATCTGCCTACCGATCAATTCCTCCCGCCTATAATGAACCGTAATCTGTGCGCTAGATTTACGCATACCTATTTCTGTTCCAAAATCTATTTGCAATTGATATGCGGGCTTTTTAGCTTTCGGAAAATCTTGCACATCTACAATCGTACCGACACAGAGGGCAACCTTCTCAAAATCCGACCAAGTGATTTCTTCCATGATCTATAGCCTGTTCGTATGAAGATCTTGCAACTCTTTAGCCAATGTAAACCGGACATATTCTGCATCTCGCCGAATTCTCTTTGCTAATCGCTGTACGAACGCTTCTTCTTCACCTGGTGTATAGGTTAAGTCTTCTTCGCTCAACGTGTTGTACTTTCTAGTAATCTTTAGTCGAATGATTTCCCATTCTTCTGCGGATATTTTTAGTGTATTTGTCATATGTCGGGACTATTCGTGGCTTTATTTTTGTGAGGCTAACGTATCTATTAAAAAGTTAAATTAAAAATATTAGGATGAAAAAACGAATACTATCCCTATTTGTTGCTTTGGCAACGTTTGCTACCGCTCATGCACAATTGCTTCCAACTTTTGATTTGGGATTGAAAGCTGGTATGAACTTTAGCAGTTTACGTTCCAATGGAAACTATTTTGATTCAGACAGCAGAGCTGGATTCCTTGCTGGTGCATGGGGTCGTGTAGGCATGCTGGGTCTTCACCTTCAACCGGAGGTTTATTACTCTTCAAAAAACACCACAATTATGGCAGAAGGTGAGTCTCAAAATTTACGCTTCTCTACAATTGACGTGCCTGTATTATTAGGCACAAAGATCGGATTAGGTCCTATTGGCGCTCGCATTCAAGCAGGTCCAATATTTTCTTTTATCTTCGATAAAGACAATGTGACCAGATTTGACCGCGATGTCAATTTCCGCGACAACTTCGCTGCTATTGCAGGTGGTGTTGGAGTAGACATTTCAAAATTGTCATTAGACCTTCGTTACGAACATGGTTTAGGAAATCTAAATCGTGGTGGTGGAGACAGACAACGTTTGAACCTTTGGACGTTAGCTTTAGGTTTTCAGGTATTCTAGAATCTCGCATTCTTACCGATTTATAGAGGGTCGTCCAATGTGGGCGACCCTTCTGTTTTAGAACAATTCTAAATTGCTCTTTTTAACCCACGCAACAAGGGTTATTGTGTATTATATGATAAATTTGTGACCAAATATAAATTTTAAAGACTAATGAGTAAATCAAAGCCGGTGTTAACTTCTTCATTAGGGAAGAAACTCGTGATGAGCTTGACAGGACTATTCCTGTGTACATTTTTGATAGTCCATTTGATCGGTAATTTTCAGCTTTTTAGCGACGACCTTGGCTATTCTTTCAACAACTATGCCTACTTCATGACGCACTTTACGCCGATTAAAGTAACCTCTTATTTGTTGTACGCATCTATTATCATTCACGCGGTGTACGCGTTAATCCTAACCATCAGAAACAAGGCAGCACGTCCTATTGAGTACAATCAATATGATGGAAAAGCAAACAGCACTTGGAACTCCAGAAATATGGGCATCCTGGGTACCATATTATTGGTATTCATTGTTACGCACATGCAAAATTTCTGGTTTCAGTACAAATTCGGCACTACTCCTTATGTAGAATACCGAACAGACATTACTACTGGTGATCGGATGACTGACCAATTTGACGAAACTCCTGCTACCTACACGGGTTACAGAACTTTTGTTGATAACGGAATCGAAGTCGTGCAGTCCAAGGACCTATACAGACAAGTAGCGGTTACATTCCAAAACCCTGTAATTGTATTCTTCTATGTATTGGCGATGGCTGCGCTGTCTTTCCACTTAATCCATGGGTTTCAGTCGGCTTTTCAGACGTTGGGTTTTAATCACCGCCGCTATATCGGGGTGTTGAGAGCTATTGGCGTGTGGGGATTTGGCGTGCTTATTCCAATAGGATTTGCGCTGATGCCTTTATATTTTTTCTTTTTAAAATAATGTTATTTACAGGTGTTGCTTCGCAGCATCTTATAAATAGATAGATCGTTAACTATGTTAGATTCTAAAGTACCTGCTGGCCCATTAGCTGAAAAATGGTCCAAACATAAATTCAACATGAAGCTGGTCAATCCGGCCAACAAACGTAAATTCACGATTATCGTCGTAGGTACGGGTTTGGCAGGTGCTTCGGCAGCTGCTTCTTTAGCCGAGCTGGGCTATAATGTAAAAACATTTTGTTACCAGGATTCTCCACGTCGTGCGCACTCTATTGCGGCGCAAGGTGGTATCAACGCGGCGAAAAACTATCAGAATGATGGTGACTCCGTTTACCGCTTATTTTACGACACCATCAAAGGAGGAGATTACCGTGCTCGCGAAGCAAACGTATACCGTTTGGCGGAAGTTTCTGTTAATATTATCGATCAGTGTGTGGCGCAAGGTGTACCTTTTGCCCGTGAGTATGGTGGCCTTTTGGATAACCGTTCTTTTGGAGGATCACAAGTGTCGCGTACATTTTACGCTCGTGGACAAACGGGACAACAATTGCTTTTGGGCGCATACTCTGCATTGAACCGTCAGATTCAAAAAGGAAAAGTAACTTCCTATACCCGTCACGAAATGCTCGACTTGGTAAAAATAGACGGACATGCACGCGGTATTGTAACCCGTGATATGATTTCTGGCAAAATCGAGACCCACGAAGGACATGCAGTATTGTTGTGTACTGGTGGTTATGGAAACGTATTTTTTCTATCGACCAATGCGATGGGCTGTAATGTAACCGCAGCTTGGCGGGCACACAAACGAGGTGCTTACTTTGCAAACCCATGTTATACGCAAATTCACCCTACTTGTATCCCGGTAACGGGCGACCACCAATCGAAGCTGACCTTAATGTCTGAATCTCTTCGTAATGATGGCCGTGTTTGGGTTCCTAAAACAAGAGAAATCTCGGCAAAGCTTCGCAAAGGTGAGTTGCACCCAGCTGAAATTAAAGAAGACGACAGAGATTACTTCTTAGAGCGTAAATATCCATCTTTCGGTAACTTGGTACCACGTGACGTAGCTTCTCGTAATGCCAAAGAAGCAGTAGATGATGAGCGCGGTGTTGGTAAATCCGGTGTTGCTGTATTCTTAGATTTCACAGATGCTATTAACCGCTTAGGTGAGGATACGGTGCGTGCTAAATATGGTAACTTGTTTGACATGTACCACAAAATCACAGACGAAAACCCATACAAACAGCCGATGCGTATTTATCCAGCGGTTCACTATACTATGGGCGGTGTTTGGGTAGATTACAACTTGATGACGACTGTACCTGGTTTGTACGCTTTAGGAGAATGTAACTTCTCTGATCACGGGGCTAACCGCTTAGGTGCGTCTGCGTTGATGCAAGGATTATCCGATGGATATTTTGTTATTCCATTTACTGTTGGAGATTACCTAGCTAACTTAGGATCATTTGCTCCTGTAGATAAAAATCATCCAGCGTTCGAACAAACACGTCAAGAAGTAGAAGGAAAAGTAGCGGCCTTATTGGCATTACGTGGTACCAAAACCGTTGATGATATCCACAAAGAATTGGGTAAAATTATGTGGGAATACTGCGGTATGGCTCGTACGGCAGAAGGTCTGACTAAGGCTAAAGCCATGATACAAGAATTACGTAAAGACTTCTGGCAGAACGCTAACGTATTGGGTAAAAACGAAGAGCTCAACTTGTCTTTGGAGAAAGCCGGTCGCGTGGCTGACTTTTTGGAATTAGGAGAGCTGATGGTAGATGATGCACTAGACCGTAACGAATCGTGTGGTGGTCACTTCCGCTTAGAATCGCAAACTGATGAGGGAGAAGCGATGCGTAATGACGAAGAGTACACTTATGTGTCCGCTTGGCAATATACAGCAGATAACCAGCCGGAAGTGCTTCATAAAGAAGATTTGGTCTTCGAGAATGTTAAATTAACCCAAAGAAGTTATAAATAAGATCCATTGGGCTTCGCGCTCAATGTGTTACTCTATATAGATGTTATGAGTGGACATATGAATTTAACGCTAAAAGTTTGGCGTCAGAAAAACATACAGGATAAGGGGCAGTTTGTGACCTATCAAGCCAAAGATATTGCAGACGATATGTCTTTTCTAGAAATGCTAGATATCGTCAACGATGATCTTACACGCAAAGGAGAAGACCCGGTATATTTTGATCACGATTGCCGTGAGGGTATCTGTGGTATGTGTTCATTAGTGATTAATGGACGTCCGCACGGGCCAGAATATGGCACCACGACCTGTCAATTACATATGCGTTCATTCCACGATGGACAGACTATCGTGATCGAGCCTTGGAGAGCAGCAGCTTTCCCAGTATTAAAAGATTTGGCAGTAGATCGTACTTCTTTCGAGCGTATACAGCAAGCTGGTGGTTATGTGAACGTGAACACAGGTGGTGTACCAGATGCGAATGCGATCGCTATTCCTAAGCGTATCGCTGATGAAGCCTTTGAATCGGCTACGTGTATCGGATGTGGTGCATGTGTGGCTGCTTGTAAAAATGCTTCTGCGATGTTGTTTGTTTCCGCTAAAATATCTCAGTTTGCGTTAGTACCACAAGGCCAGACGGAGCGCTACGAACGTGCACAAAGTATGGTCGATCAGATGGATGCCGAAGGATTCGGAAACTGTACGAATACTGGTGCTTGTGAGGCTGAATGTCCTGTAGGAATCAAAATGACAAATATTGCTCGTATGAATAGAGAATATTATACCGCTAAGTTGTTCCGCGAAGAAGACGTACACAACTAGCCGTAGCTAACATCAACAAAGAAGTCCGCGCCATTCACTTTGGCGCGGACTTTTTGTTATATTTAACCCTCTAAACAATCTTCTGTATGGGAAATAGAGTTCTTCTTTTGCTGTCTATCATTATGTTGTTGCTTTTCGCCACGGCATTGATTATACATGGCACCATCACAGAAGCAGATATGTTGGCGATCAACACGGAGACCGTCTCTAAAAACATTCACAAAAAAGAGAAAGTTATAGAGGAATTATTTGCAGACTCTCTGGCACTGAAAACTTTTGAAAATGTGGAGCGATACCCAAAACAGGCGCTTGACATGACTAAAAGCTATCTGGATGACGAGCTTGTTTTATTTTACGTCTATAAAAAAAATGTACCTATATTCTGGAGTTCCAATTTAATAGTACCGCCGAGTGACCGTCCTTTTATACAGGATGCTACTTTTATTAACACGGAGCCGCGTTCGTACATTGTGAAGAAAAAAGATATTGGTCAGGATATGTCTGTTATGGCCATTATACTTGTTAGGCGGGCATTTAATCATTCTAATCCCTACCTTACCAATCGTTTTTACAAAAACATTATTGCTTCGGATAATCTGGAGATCGCACAGTACAGTGATAATGAAATTGTGCGGAATGTTTATAGTAAAGGGGGCACATACTTATTTTCGGTCAAATTTAAAGAGGGTAAGTATCACAATGTGTACCTTACTATTCAGCTGCTTTCGTGGGTTTTAGGCTCAATTATATTGCTTTCCCTTATTAACAGGGTATGCATTACGTTCGCAAAAAAGGGCTACGCCTGGGCATCGGCATTTGCTATGGCAGCCGTGCTCGTATTCCTTAAGTGGATTTCTTTACAAGCAGACTGGCTTTCAGCCACCTCTAGCATGGAGCTGTTTGATCCAAGATACTATGCTTATAATCCATTTCTACCAAACTTATGGGAATTCATTATCACGACAGTGAGTGCCGCATGGCTAATCTTCTACATCCGTAGTATACAGGTGTACCTTGCAGATCAAAATCCATTTAAACGCGACTTTCAAGCATTATTGCTGGCAGGACTAGCTCTATCTAGCATTTACCTACTCAGTAATTTGTTGCTCGAGCATCTTAGCACCTTGGTCACGCATACGCCTAGCGTCAATATGGACTTTACCAACATTCTGGGTTTTAGTCACTATAGCTGGATAAATGTCTTTCTATTCTGCATCAACATTATTCTACTGCTCCTGTATATTGATTTTGCCATTGGACAAGTACGTACGATGTTGGGTAATCTCACGACAGAAATCAATATGCAACTGATTACGTTGATTCTGTTTCTCTTTATCAGCGCCTTGTTTTTTGAACAGGCAGTATACTACAATCTCCTAGTTGGTGGGGTACTATTTATCCGCTCTTATACACGCCACAAAAACACGCAGTATTCCTTTTTTAATATCGTGATTGTTTTACTATCTATCTCTCTCTTGTCCTCTTTTATCTATCATAAAAGTATTCGGACCGTAAAACAGAGAGAGATGGATTTGACATTGCAACATTTGGAGGCCGAAAATGACCTAAATGCGATATCCATATTTGTTGAGATGGAAAGAAATATGGCAGCAGATTCTACGATCATGCGTCAATTACTTCGCGATGCTGTAACGAACCATCAATCACAATTACTCAATAGCCATATTAAATCTCGGTACTTGGGCGGGTATCTTTCACGATACGAGCATCAATTTTATTATTATATCGACGAACTACCATTAGAGGAATACGATAATGATAAGATGACAGAATACCGCGAAAAGGTGATTAACTATGCAGTGCGCGTGCCACAAACAGAGCATTTTTATCGTGTTCGTAGTGAGCTGGGCACACACGAGTATTTTTTCCAGATGGACGTTCCGATAGATGAGGCTTCTAACGCACAGATCTTCATCAACCTAAAAAATTATGCCTATAGCCCATCACTGCCCTACCCGGAGTTTCTGGTAGACAACAAGGTCGATCTTATCCGGGAGCATTACTCCAGTGATGCCGCATTTGCGTTGTACAAAGATCGTGTTCTGCTCACGCAAAATGGTAACTATGTATACCCTGCTCAGGATACGCAATTTCCGGCTGGCTTGCACAAAACTATGGAACTTCCGGACGACAAAGGCTTCTATCATATGATGCTGCGTCCGGACATACATACGACCATCGTCGTTAGCAAGCCTAATTTTGATATTTCGCAATCTTTGGCGATCATATCCTTCCTGTTTATTTCCTTATTTATTGTATACCTGCTGGCACTAATGATTCAATATCTCACGACAGTAGCATTTCGAAGGTCTTTTAGTTGGCGTACATTACAATATCAATTCATCTTATTGCGCAACAAATTGCGGTACAGTACCCGAATACAGACCATCGTCATTTTTACCGTGATCTTAGCTATCCTGATATCTGGTACCATTGCTTTCTTCACGATCCGGAAACAATTAGAGACGAGTAATCTTGCATTACAAGAAAGCTATAGTAAAGAGGTCTCTCACAAACTCGAAAACCTGCTGTCTGATTCGGAGAAGAAGGCTTGGACGGAAGATGCTGTACAGCGGATACAAGAGATTAATGAATTCTCTAACTTGGATGCTAATATTTACGACAAACGTGGTATGCTGGTATACTCTTCTCAGCCTAGAATATTCGAGTCAGGACTAGTCTCTCAATACATTAATCCCGATGCGTACAATGAGCTAAATGTAATTAAGAAAACGAATGTAACATTGACCGAGAGAATTGGTGACTTCTCGTTTAACTCCAGCTATTCTACGATTAGAAATGAGGATAATAATTCTGTCGCATTTGTCAACATTCCAAATTACGCAGCAAAAAAAGAAGAGATCAGAAACAGTAATTTGTTGCTCAATTCTTTGCTTAATATCTATACCGTTATTATCCTTATTGCCGGTTTCATCGCGGTATCGGTATCTCGTTTGATCACCAGACCATTATTGATGATTGGCGAAAAGATGGCTGAAACAACGGTCAGTGGTAAGGATAATGAACCGCTCTACTGGGAGCGTGATGACGAGATCGGCGCTTTAGTAAAAGCGTATAATCTCATGTTGGTAAAAATGGATCAGAACACAAAGCAGCTAATGAATGCTGAGCGGGAGTATGCTTGGAGAGAGATGGCCAGGCAGGTAGCTCATGAAATCAAGAATCCACTCACGCCGATGAAATTAGGGATACAGCAGCTGATGCGCTCTTTCAATGAGCATGATCCACGATTTGAAGATCGTTTCAAAAGGTTTTCTGATTCATTTGTAGAGCAGATTGATAGCCTGTCGAAAATTGCCGTGGAGTTTTCAAATTTTGCGAAACTACCCGACACAGAATTGGTCAACATTGACATATTAGAGAAGGTTCGAGAAGTCGTTACATTTTTCAATAGCTCAATGAATACCAACATACTCATCGCCAATAAGACTGGTCGCGACAAGCTTCACGTATTGGGTGATAAGGATCAAATCTTACGTAGTTTTAACAACTTGATAAAAAATGCAATTGAGGCTTCTCGCGGACGTAAAAGACATGCAATCAAGATCAGTTTATCTCTGCTGGAGAACGACTTGTTGAAAATTGCTATTGCAGATAATGGCCTGGGAGTACCAGCTGATGTAATCCCAAAGATTTTTCAGCCAAACTTTACTACGAAAAGCTCTGGAACGGGATTAGGACTGGCATTTGTCAAGAAAACGGTAGAATCTATGCAGGGTAAGATTTCATTCACTACCGCAGAGAATGTGGGCACTACATTTACAATCATCTTACCGATGGACAGCGCTGATCAATAAAATTGGTTATGTTCTGTAACAGAGAAAGTTCAGGAATTAGAATTATCCTTATTTGACGTATCTTATCGTTATTTCAGCACTAAACTAGCGCGTCCCATAATGGCGTTGTCAGCATATAATAATACGGTATACGCTCCTTTTTTAAACCCGGCGTTTTCATCAGCCCAATGTAACTGATATTCCTCGCCATTGTTTGTAAAGGTAATTGCTTCTTTAAAAGTATACTGCAGCTTCTCGCCATGCACATAGAAAAGATCTTCGGAGTTGGCAATAAGATTTCCGCTGGGATTAATAATGCGTACAAAGACCTCCTTCTTGCCAATTTCCGCAATCGGATTATCTGCAATGGTAAAACTTATCTGCAACTCATCCACGCGTTTTGCACGCGCATTAGTTATGTGTGAACCATCTCTTTTGTTAGAGATCCCATTAATCGTAACTTTGGATACCTTTATGGAGGATGCCTTCGACATCTTGCTTGTCAGCGCAGATTGCGTGCTTCGCAGGCTTCTAATTTCTCTGGCACTCTCATCCAGCTCGTCTTTCAACAAACTATTTTCCTGAGCCAATAAATCAGTCTTAACGCGAAGTCCTACTACCTCATCGCGAAACTGAGAGACACGATCTTTAAGACCACTTACTTCCTTGCGGACATTAAGTAAGTCATCTTCAGACAAATCATTTTTATTTAAATCCTGACGGAGGTTATTAATGACCATACGCGCCTCACTTTCTGAAGCTTCCAAGTCTGTGGTATAATCCACTCCCTGATTACTCGCATTATCAAGTTCTGCTTCAATACGATCAATATCGGTCTGAAGGTTTTCACGCTGCAGTGTTACCGTATATAATTTCTCACCAGAAGATCTAAATTTTATGTAAAAATAGACATTGGTCGCAACCAGTGCGGCAATGGCTATAATAAAGAAGTATATATTTCTATTCACACCAGATTGAGGTGCTTTTTTTTCTTCTTCTCTTTCTAATTCCGCTCGATCAACATTCATCCCTTATGTACCCAAAAGTCGAGAATACTCTAACTGTAAACTATTTAAATTTTAATGATTTCATAATATATACAAAAACTATTCCAAGGTAGATTTATTCAAAATAGTTCAATGTATCAAAGCCACCTTTCTTGAGGTAGGCGTCTTTGCGCATGAGCTGCAGATCTGACTGCACCATCTCCTGCACCAATTCGTTCAACCCATATTTTGGATGCCAGTTTAATTGGCTTTTTGCTTTATGTGGATCGCCAACCAAAAGGTCTACTTCGGTAGGTCGGAAGTACGCAGGATCTACTTTTACCACTGTTTGTCCAAGTTTGATATGATCTGCATCGATCCCCAATTCCTTCATCCGATCTTGATCCCGGTCTATCACCACACCTTTCTCTGCAACACCTTTACCACTGAACTCGACTTCAATTCCTAATTCAGAAAAACTAAGACGAACAAAATCGCGTACACTAGTGGTTATACCTGTTGCAATTACATAATCTTCTGGCTTCTCCTGCTGCAAGATGAGCCACATCGCCTCGACATAATCCTTGGCATGCCCCCAGTCGCGCTGCGCAGACAGATTTCCTAAGAAGAGTTTATCCTGTAGTCCTAAAGCAATCTTCGCGGCTGCTCTTGTTATTTTTCGAGTCACAAAGGTTTCACCACGTACAGGGCTTTCATGATTAAATAAAATACCATTGCATGCAAACATACCGTAGGCTTCGCGGTAATTGACCGTAATCCAATAAGCATACATTTTGGCGACAGCATAAGGACTTCTGGGGTAAAAGGGTGTAGTTTCACTTTGTGGAACCTCTTGTACCAAACCGTATAATTCGGATGTAGAAGCTTGGTATATTTTTGTTTTTTTGACCATTCCCAATAGACGGACGGCCTCCATAACTCGTAGTACACCAATGCCGTCTGCATTTGCGGTATATTCTGGAGTATCAAAACTAACTTTAACGTGAGATTGCGCGGCGAGATTATAGATCTCATCGGGCTGTGTTTCTTGGATGACACGAATTAAATTCGTGGAATCCGTTAGATCTCCATAGTGAAGAATTAGATTACGATGCTCTGCATGGGGATCTTGATAGAGGTGATCTATACGATCTGTATTGAAAAGCGAACTTCGTCGCTTCAATCCATGTACGATATATCCTTTCTTCAGTAAAAACTCGGAAAGGTAAGCCCCATCCTGACCAGTTACACCCGTAATTAACGCTACTTTTTGATGCATAGCAATCTAATAATTTCCCCAAAAATAAAAAAAACCTCCTAAAGTGCAGTACACTTTAGGAGGTTAGTCGATTACGCGCAGTTATGGCGCCCTATTAACTAGTCTAAACGAGTGAAATTAAATACTAAATTTCCCTCTCCTTGTTCCAAAGGAATAGGCATACGCATCACCATAGTTTCTCCATCTGCATACGACAGATCCAATCGGTAACCTGTTGTTACGTTAGACGCCTTATCTCCTGCGTACAATTTCTTAAACTGAAACTGAGGCTCACCCATTCCCTTACCTGGGTTAAAGATAGACCAAACAATGTTACGAACAGCTCCATTAGCGCATAAAGTGCCTTCACTTCTAAATTCAATGCTTCCGCGGTAATTTCCAGTTGGCAATTCCCAAATACTGCCTACAAAACATTCTACCGGTGCTTCATCAAAAATATTTTTTACGGTGTAAGCCGCAGGAATATCTTCCCGATCTACGGTATTTAATACCCACTTGCCTTTCACTCCTGCACGCCATTGTGCTGCAGTTGGCCCGGATTCTGCTGTAGCAGAACCTGCAGATTTACGTGGCGCTCCACATGAGCCAAACACAAAGACAATCGCTAAAAGCGATAATATCGAAATTACCTGTTTACGCATAATACTAAATTTGATATTTTTGATCATTCTTAAAATCTATTCATTGCTATGAAGACTCCATCTTCCAAAAATCATACCACTAGCAAGATCGTCGCAAAGTCAATATTACGATTATTTTTTGTTTTGTTCGTGATGTTACTGGCTTTTTATGTTACGCAAGACGCTTCAAAACTGAGTCGTATTAGCTTGTATTTTGCGAACAAATGGTTCTTACTTTTTCCGATCAGTCTATTCATTCTGTTTGTAGGGCTACTGATTAAGGTATTGAAAAATAAGTACGTGCGTACAGAATACAATTGGTTGATGTCTTTAAATGGCGGCTTCTTAATCGTATACCTATTGCTATTATTTGCCCGGATATATCCATTGGTATTTGGATAGGAAGCCACAGGTAGTTTTTACAGCACGAACACCCAAAATTATTCAAACCATGTGGTCGAAAATCGGGAAATATATCTTTGAAAGTACTGATTACTAGTGCGCCGATCTACTTTGTGGTGTTACAGATTGAGTTTGATGTGGTGGGCTATAAGCTAGCCGTCTCCAATTATGTGACACTGCTGATATTAGCATTTCAAATAGAATCATCATCTTTACCAGAAGTAAAATAAAAAATTAATATGGCGAATATCATTATTACTGGAGCGAGTAGCGGCGTAGGCTTTGAAGCGGTATTGGATCTTACTGCAAAGAAGGAAAACAAGGTTATTGCATTAGCACGGTCCGCGGATAAGTTGCGGAAGTTACACGAAATATCGACCTCACTCAACCCCGATGGCGGCACATTGTATCCTGCACAGTTTGATATCGTATACGACGATTACCTGGACTCACTGATCCCTTTCATTTCTTCTAAATTTGATCAAGTGGACATTCTGATCAACAATGCAGGTACGTTAGTGAACAAACCTTTTTTGGAAACTTCCGCAGAAGACTTTGCTCAAGTGCTACAAACCAATTTGCTGGCACATGCAAAGATGATTCAACACATCGTGCCAATGATGAAAGCGGGTAGCCACATCGTGAACATCGGCAGTATGGGCGGTGTGCAAGGCTCCTCAAAATTCCCAGGTTTAGCAGCTTATTCCGCAAGCAAAGGCGCCCTAGCGATATTGACGGAGTGCTTGGCGGAAGAATTTAAACCATTGGAGATATCTGTAAACTGTCTCGCTCTGGGGTCTGCACAAACAGAAATGTTTGAAGAGGCGTTTCCAGGTATTCAGGCGGGTACGTTGGCCTTCGAGATGGGTAGATACATTGCTGAATTTGCACAGACAGGAAATAAGTATTTCAATGGCAAAGTATTACCAGTAGCTAATACAACACCGTAAGCCATACTTTTCTAGCAAGTGCTATAGCCCATTGATCCAGTTGGCGATGTCTTTAAGTAGCTCCGGCTCAATCGTAGTTTCAATGGTGTAGTATTCTTGTAAAGCGCCTGTTTTTGCTGGTTGCAGCAAATGATTTAAGTTTGGATATGTTTTAATGCGGCTTTGTGGATTACCAGGCAGATTAGCCACCAACGATTTCTGGTTTTCTTTAGCAGGCACCTGAATGTCTTTGTCTCCAAATGCAGCATAAAGCGGAATATTGATCTTTTGAATAAAAGGTACCGGATCTATACGCATAAAATAACGATAGGGTTCCAGCAGCATCACTTGAAGCTCTTTTTGGAGTGCACCAGACGCTCCACCGACAGATCGCATGTTTTTAAGCAATTGACTCATGGCCACGGGTGCGGGCAAATTACTTTTTACGATTTCAAAATTCTTGCGATTGATTGGGCGAACTTTTGCTAACTCTGCTTCACTCATTCCTTGACTTTTACCTACGTGATATAGCTGCAGGACCATCAAGGAGTCGATTGGCATAGCAGGCCCAGCCAGTGACACGATAAATCGCAAACCCGGCGCATGCTGACCGGCCAGTAAAAGCGAGATCAATCCTCCTTCACTATGCCCAATCATCCCCAAGCGAGCGGAATCCACATTCGTTTGCGTTTTTAAAAACGTCAAGCCAGCAAGTGCATCCCTGCTAAAATCCGCAATATTACTTTGCAGAAAATTTCCAGTGGATTGTGCAATACCACGGTCATCGTACCGCAGCACAATAATACCTTGCCGGGTAAGATAATCTGCCAATACCTCAAATGGTTTATGATCTTCAACTTCAGAGTTACGATTTTGTGGACCTGATCCGCTTACCAGAATCACGGCCGGATATCTCCCGGGCTCTTTTGGTTGGGTAAGCGTGCCAGCCAGCGTTACATCGCTAGCGGTATTCTCAAACGAGACTTCCTTTCTGTCGTATGGATAAGGACCTATCGGTTGCTGAGGTCGCTTTACCGTTTGGGTACTATCATATCTTCCCAAGCGCAATGCAGCCGCATAATTTCCTTGGCTGAAGGTACCGTCCACGTGTTCGCCATCAGCAGCAATGCGCCCACGATAAGACATGCCCAATGCTGCAGATTTCATATGGATAGAATCGCCCGTTACCTCAATGACATTCAGTTTAAAATCCAATCGCGTTTGGGACGGACTGCGCACGGTACCCGTCCAACTATCTCCCTTTTGCAAAGAAAACAAGAGTGGTAAACTGCCATTAGGGACGGCCAAATCGCCTTTCCAAGCACCTTCAAATGACTGCGAGACGCCGCGACAAGAATAAAAGAACGTTACTAAAATTATAATTATAAATCTCATTTTACTATTTTACGTACGGTCCCCACAGGTGCAACAATGTATCGGCTATGATGATCACTAATACAATCCATACCGCATGAACCCTTTTTTTAGAATTCATGGCTATCTTCATGCCAACTACCAATAAATAGAAAAAATAGACAAGTAATATCAGACCAATTATACTAGTAACGCCGATTACTAACAAATCGAAAGGTGCAACTGTCTCTAGCGTCATATCCCCAGCTTCAATTGCGCGTATTATGTGCTCACTTTTGGATCTGGAATAGGGATTAAGCAACAAAAATCCAACTACATAATTCACTACTTGCGAAAGCATTAGCACGATAAATACATCCAGCCATCGAACTTTATTATAAAGTGCCTTTGCCATGCCCCACAATAAAGCAGAAGGCAACAAGATGTTGATCGCTACATTTACAAGGCCTGCATACCAGGAAACTTCAGAAACTAAATGTTGCTGAAAAACACCGTCTGGCACGTAGCGAAACAAATACACCTGTACCGAAGCCCACACGTATCCAATGAAACCGATCCAGAGCATCGCGCGATCGGATAAGTTCTCAAAGGGATTTATTAGTAACTGACTATATCTGCTCATGTCTTCTGTTATCTAAAAATTGCTGAATTTCTTCCGGTTTTTGAGTACCCACTAATACCTTACTGCCATCTTTAAATTGAATCTGAAAACCATATTTCCCCTGAACGGTGTACGCTGTGCCTTGAGGCCCGATTCGATATCCCCAACCTCCATAATCTAGCAGAGTATATTTCTTGATCTGCACATCAGCGATTTTGTCCCAAGTCCATAACTTGCGCCATAGAAAAGGTTTGAAATCGACCATAATTCCAGTGCTATCAACGGAAGTGCGTAGCCTGACGAAAGCAAAAAATACAACTGTTAAGAATAGAATAGACAAACCAATAATCGGCTCTGACCCCCACTCCTTTTCTCGGAGCGCACCAAAGACGCCTACTCCTACTAATAATAGGAACAGGACAAAGAACCATCGCGACCAAAAACTTTGCGTTTCTACATACCTGTTATTTTCCATTTTAAAAAGGATTAGTTGCTGTACGGTTATATTACTTACTTGCTTTATTATTTTTCAACTTTGAGATGAGATCATCCAGTTTGTTTCTCACCGTTGGATAGCTTTTACCCATCTGACTAGCCATTTCTTTCAGACTTCCAGAATTCTCTAAAAATCGGATCACAAACTCCTGTTCTTCTCGATCCAGCAGCATTAGAGGTGGCAGATCGTATGTACCACTTACCTCCGTTCCGCAGGCATGGCATTGCAATTTGGCAACGCGAAGATCTGCATCGCAGCTAGGACAAACTGTAGGGAGCTTCATCATAAATTTTAATTTTATTAAATATAATATTAATTTTATTAAAACAAAAATTAATATTATCAATATACTGAGCAGAGATTTACGTTAGGACATTTTGTATCTTTGCAAGTAGTTTAAATTATGAGAAAAATTATTGGGTATTTGCTGTCACCGCTCTTTTACGCCGCGTTTTTTGTGGTACTTATGGTATTTCATCCTATTCAGTGGCTTTGCTTAAAATTCGGTGGTTATACTGCGCACAAATGGAGCGTTGATATCTTAAATGGTGGTCTGGTCGCTTGCAATTATTTATTATTTAACTCCGTACGTTTTATTGACAACGTGGATTTACCAACTGGCACACCTATCGTGTTTGTTGCAAATCATCAAAGCATGTACGACATTCCACCACTTATTTTCTTCTTACGCCGATTTCACGGAAAGTTTATCTCCAAGATGGAATTGGCCAATGCGGGTATTCCAAGTATCTCATTTAATCTAAAACATGGTGGTGCTGCCAACATCGACCGTAAAGATCCCAAGCAGTCTATTGCGGAGATTCTGAAGCTAGCGGAAAATATGGATAGCCAAAAATGGTCTGCGTTTATCTTTCCGGAAGGAACGCGTACTAAAACAGGGCAGATGAAAGCCTTCTCCATCGGCGGGATTGCCACGCTGCTCAAGAAGAATCCAGATGCCTTGGTAGTGCCGATTGCAATAAACGGCTCGTATAAGATGGTGCAATGGGGCATGTTTCCTTTAAGACCTTTCACGGCCATGTCTTGGGAAGTATTGCCTCCTATCGAAAAAGGAGATTTGCTGGTAGATGAAATTGTGTTGGCCGCGGAGAAGGCTATCCGAAAAAAGGTAAATGCCTAACTATTTAACGGTCCTTCCCTTCCAATCGTATTTGCCAATATTACCTGCAACACCAATATATACGAGATACAGTGCGTGCGCAAAAGATAAGAAAGGTAAGTAGCGCAATAACTCTGTACGACGCACAAACTGGGTAATGGGTAAGAGAAATATGAATTCTACCGCGACTTTTAGTACTACACAAATAGCGAATACCCAATCAAATACGGGCAACATATAGAAGAATTGGACCGTACCCCATAATAGCGCAAAGTTGAACAGCCAAATCACAATACCCAAAGCAACGATCCGTTTGTCTTTGTATTTTGTACTCTTGGATGCCCAACGTTTTCTCTGGCTGATGAATGAGGCTAATGTTGGCTTAGCTTCTGTGTATACAATTGCCTCCGAAGATTTGCAGAAGCCAATCTGATGAGCGGATCCCTCCGAAACCTTGTGTAATAATAATTCGTCATCACCCGACGCCAAATCATCTATTCCCTTGAAGCCACCTACGCGATAGAAGGTTTCTTTACGATAAGCCAGATTGGCTCCATTACAGGTGGTAGGCACGCCATTGCCGATACCAGAAGCACCCAACCCGATTAAATACAGAAATTCTAGGGTTTGTAAGCGCTCGAACAGTGATTTCTCTTCGTGATACGCTACAGGAGAGGATACCATCTCCAATCTACCGCGCTCCATATAATCCACCACTGTTTTGATCCAATTCGGACCCATACGGCAATCTGCATCGGTGGTCATAATAATATTGCCAGACGACAGATCAATGGCTTTGGCAATGGCTAGTTTTTTATAGGAGTTAAGCTTGTCGCCCTCATCCAGCTGCAGCAAACGAACACCTTGATCGTGATAACCGCGAACAATCTCGGCAGTTCGATCCGTAGAGTGATCATCGATCACGATAACTTCTAACAAATGCTTGGGGTAAGATTGCGCAACCATGCAATCCAGCGTTCTCTCAATATTTTCCTCCTCGTTTCTAGCCGCGATTAGCACCGATACAGACTCCAAATTCTGCACTTTGGTTCGTGTTGTAGAAAAGCCGGTGCGATACCAACCCAACCGCATGTACAGTACCAAACCTACGTACACTAATGTAGCAACCAATAAACAGCTATTAAGACTTTCCATTCCCCCCGACATAATTAACGTGAAACACAAAGAAAGTGCCTATGATGGCGGGTAATATTAGGTTGACAAACCACACGAAAGATACGATTGCCATGACAGCGATCTCCTGTGTAGTTATGTAGGCATATAAATTACTCGCCACAAAGCTGCGCACACTGAAGTCGAACAAGTCCAACGACGGCACAGCAGCCTGCACAAAGAACAAAATAAAAATCATAAATACCATCGATAACATGGGCAACTCGGGCAAAAAGAATACCATGAGTACCATATACTGCGATGTGAAGATAGCAAAGCGGGCAAAGGAAATCAATAATACATGCCATAATTCTCGTGTAGAAAAGTTTTCCAGAATACCAAAGAAGGGCTTTACTTTGGCCAGAAACTTCACTTTTCCGACTAGCACATCAATCCAATGCACATTGAAATACAGCACCAGAAAAGCAGCTGCATAGATACCTCCTATCATCCATACGGCCAATTTTACAAAGACTGGTGTAGGAAGAAAGGTCTGTACAAACCAGGCAATACTTAATGCTCCAAATACACTCGTTAGCACGAGTTGTGCAAATAATCCCACGCCCATTGCTACCGCACCGGATGCACGATTCTCTGGTTTGAGTAAAAGTACGCGTCCGCCATACTCTCCAATTCGATTGGGGGTAAAAATAGCCCAGGTCAATCCACAGAATACCGATCGGATGGCAGTCCACCAACTCAGTTGCTCAATTTTTTGACTCAAGTACCTCCACTTAACCACTTCAAGAAACCAGTTGGCAAACATCATGATCACCACTAAGCCTAAGACCAGCCAAATAGAAGAACCATCGAACTCATTGATCAAAGTTTTGAATTGCTTAAGGTTTTGTTGGTGACTTATCTTGCTATATACAAACCAGGTCGTCAACGCCACAATGAGCACTTTTATGAAAATATTGAGATATGTCTTCTGTACTTTGTTCAAGATAATTTTTGAAAGCACAATGTTAAGAATTTTTTAACACATAGTCGGGCAAACAGTGGGGTAATTTCCAGCGGAAATTTCCAGCATATCGTGCGCCCGAGACCAGTAAGAGCAGCATCCGGGACTGTAAATATAATTTTGTAATATTGCTCCATGCAAAGGGAGAAGGCGAAAGAGCGAATTATATTAGGAATAGACCCCGGTACGGTCGTGCTAGGCTATGGCGTGGTCAAAGAGGTGGGCAGTAAAATTACGCTGGTGAGCATGGGTGTTGTAAAAATGGGACATTTAGATGATCACGCCCTGAAATTACAACGCATTTTTAAAAAGACCACTTCTCTTATCGAGCAGTATAAGCCAGACTGCATGGCGCTAGAAGCGCCATTTTATGGAAAAAACGTGCAGGTAATGCTAAAACTTGGCCGAGCACAAGGTGTAGCCATGGCAGCGGGTCTGAACTACGATCTGCCGATCTTTGAATATGCGCCTCGTAAAATAAAGCAATCGGTCACTGGAAGTGGTAATGCCAGTAAAGAGCAGGTTGCTGCTATGCTAAAAAGTTTATTGAAGTTCGAAGAAAGTCCCGAATTTCTGGATGCGACCGATGGTCTGGCTGTCGCTGTATGCCATTCCTTTCAAAAGGTAGGTTCATCGGGCAAAAGCACCAGCTACTCCGGCTGGGAATCCTTTGTAAAAGACAATAAATCACGGATAAAATAAGCATTTACAATTTCACCTGCCGGATTACATTTTTCACATTCAACTCTACGATATCAATCATCGTTTTGCACCTTTCGTAAGCCGGATTTTTATAAAATTCGGCATAGCCGGATTTTAGCTGCTGGATATTTTCTGGTGTAGATACGGGTTGCGATCGCGAAGCATCCCGTAAATCTTTAATTCTATGGCGCTCACTTCGTACCCGATGTACGATAGACGAGTGCTCTTCTTGCTGATATTGCAGCACCGTGCGTTCGGTAAGGTACTCCATCGAAAGCTTCACATAAGGGAAATTCTCTTTGAAAAACTGTGGCATATATACCTTAGGATTCCCTTCATAAAATTGCTGATCAAAATCAATCGCTCTAATACGAAATTGAAAGTCATCGAAATCTGGCGTGATCTGCATCACAAAGTTGTAGGCGCGCATATCACCCAAAAGGGAGATGATGCATCGTTCGTTAAATTTCACGAACTCTTTGGCTATCCGCGTCTGGTTGAAATCTTCGCGACGCATAGTGGTCTTGGAGAAAACATCTCCGGGAATGCCGACTATATGCTCTTCCACCAAGGTATCTCGGTCATAAATGTAGTTTACCTGATTGGGAGAAATAATTTCTTCCAGCTCTAAGCCCAATATGCGCGAGGCATCTGCTTGTTTTATATAGAAGTAATCGTAGACATCGTTCAAGCGATTCACAATCTTCACCCGAAAGGGCTTTGTATTGCCAAATGCGCAGTATTCAATACGTTCGACAATCTTATGCTCCACGATCTTTGTATTTCCAGATGCTTTCAAACTAGCATACACGACTTTAAGCTTTGCATGCAATTGCTCCAAGGTGTGCTGTGGGTACAATGGAGACTCCCAATAGGTATCTTCGCCATGCTTATCATATACTGGCACAGATTCATCAAATTCCAATAGATCGACATAGCTCACGGGCAAACGGGCATCTCGCTGATAGAATTTCAGGTATTTTGACAAAGCCGCATCTACGGCAAACCGTGGCTTCTTTCTGGAAATATTTACGTCATCTAGCATTTGTCTTGTTACTTAGTAAGGCACTGTATCCTGTAAGGTATTTGCTGCCGCATGAGCAAGCAATTTATAAAAAATATAATAGTATCATTCCCGGCTAATTCAAAACACATCACTAGAAATCACCAAGTAAATTTAGACAATCTATTTGACTACCTAGAGTCAAGATTCTATGACAATATCATAAAAAATGTGTGGTAATATTACAAACAAAACATACAAATACTAATTAAACTTATTATTTTTGAAAAAGTTTAATTTAATCGAGCTAACGGAAGCACTTATGGAAAAGAAATATGCGAACTACGATCTAGATAATTTGGATGTTCAAATCTTATCAATTCTGATGGAGGATGCCTCCATTCCTTACACAGAAATAGCCAAAAAGCTGATTGTATCTGGTGGAACTATCCACGTACGCATGAAGAAAATGGAGGAATTAGGAATCATCCGTGGATCTCATCTGATGATCAATCCACAAAAGGTTGGCTTTGACATTACCGCTTTTCTGGGCATTTACTTGGAAAAGGGATCTCAATACTCTGATGCAGTAAGCCAATTGAAGGAGATTAAAGAGGTGGTAGAACTTCATTATTGTACGGGTCAGTACAGTATGTTTGCTAAAATCGTTTGTCGGGATACAGCACATCTGAGAAAAGTACTGAATGAAGATATTCAAGCTTTGAAAGGCATACAACGGACAGAAACGATCATCTCTTTGGAAGAGAGCATCAAAAGACAAATTACGTTATAAGATCTCTTTTAGTAGTTGGATGTAAAACGCGATGCCATCGTTGATCTCCGCTACATAAATAAACTCATCTGCAGAATGGGAGCGTGCGGAGTGTCCGGGGCCGACTTTTAAGGAAGGAATTGGCAGTAAGGCTTGGTCACTCATTGTTGGGCTCCCATAGGTATTTTTGCCTAGCTTGATCCCCGCTTTTACCACTGGATGATGCATTGCGATGGTAGAAGAATTTAATCGAGTAGAGCGTGGCGTGACGTCCGACTTTACCTGTGCACGGATTATTTCCAATATTTCCGCATTGCTATATACATCTGTCGTGCGTACATCGACCACATAATGGCATTCTGCCGGCACCACATTATGCTGCGATCCAGCATTCACCATCGTTACCGACATTTTGACTGGGCCTAGGAAGGTCGATTCCTTGGGGAATTTGTATTTGCTAAACCACGCGATATCTTCCAGTGCTTTATAAATTGCGTTTATACCTTCTTCACGTGCCGCATGCCCGGATTCACCATGTGCCACACAATCCAACACCATCAATCCTTTTTCAGCGATGGCCAAATCTAGAAGTGTAGGTTCGCCGACAATGGCAAACTCGCAGTCAGTAATAGCGGCGTAAGCTGCTTCAATGCCATTCTTGCCGGACACTTCTTCTTCTGCAGAAGCAATCAGACACAAATTGTATGCTAAATTCTGATCTTGGTAATAATGACAGAATGCCGCAATTAATGCAACTAGGCAGCCTCCCGCATCATTAGATCCTAAGCCATACAACTTACCATCGAGCAGCTCTGCATGAAAAGGATCGCGGGTATAGCCCGGATTAGGCTTAACGGTATCGTGGTGTGAGTTAAGTAAGATGGTAGGCTTCGAGACGTCGAAAAATTGATTGTAAGCAATCACGTTATTGCCGACCCGTTCGTTAGCGATGCTTCTCGCCGTCAGAAATTCTTCAATTAATTGCGCCGTTTGGCCTTCTTCCCTGCTCAATGAAGGTGTTTGGATAAGCGCCTGCAATAACATCAAGCTATCTTGCTGAAGCTGCTCGATACTGGGCCTATTCATGGTATAATCCTCCTGCTTTGAGCGCAGATAGCTTAATCCCTTTGATAAAAGCAGAGCTGAAACCGTGATGTTCCATCTCGTTCAATCCTGCGATCGTACATCCCTTTGGGGAAGTTACTTTATCGATTTCACTTTCCGGATGCGACTGCATTTGCAAAAGCAAATCTGCGGCTCCTTTGGCCGTTTGTACGGCCATTTTTAATGCATCATGGGCGTGAAAGCCAATTTCTACACCTCCCTGCGATGCAGCACGGATACTTCTTAAGAAAAACGCTATTCCGCAAGCACACAAAGCCGTTGCCGCAGTCATGAGTTCTTCTTGGATAACCACTACAGCACCTACCGTATTAAATAACCGCTCGACCACCCCTACCTGATCTGCTGTCGCGCGATCTGTTGTGATACAGGTCATTGACTGCCCGATAGCAATAGCGGTATTGGGCATAGCGCGTACGATGATCGCCTGCTCGCCCAACACAGCACGCATATCTGCGCAGGAAACTCCAGACACGACCGAAACAATTATTTGCTCTGGTTTCAATGCTGTACGAATCTCTTCCATTACGAGCTTTGCCTGCTGTGGTAGTATAGCAAGCACCACGATTTCTGCATCGAGTACTGCTTTCGCATTGTCCGCGCTCACCGTAAAGCCTGCCGCTAATTCCTCGGTCATGGCCTGTACCGAGCGACGGGTTAGCATAATGTCCGATTTAGTGTAAATACCAGCCTGAGCGATCCCTTTAGCTAGAGAAAAGCCGATATTGCCACTTCCAATGATAGTAATTCTGGCCATGATAATCGATTATAGCATTTTATAGCGCGTTATGCGGACAGCCGCGTACCGAACTTCTGTTGTTGATAGTGATGCAGGTTGTCAGCATTTCCGATGAATACATCTCGCACACCTTTCCCAATCGCATCAAAGGCGTTCTGCAACTTTGGAATCATGCCTGCATGCACAATATGATTCGCTTTTAGCAACTCAAACTCTGAACTTTTGATCACGTCAATTACGGAGCTATCATCATTCACATCCCGCAATACACCGTCTTTTTCAAAACAGTATAGTAGGGATACATTATAAGATGAGGCCAAGCCTACGGCTAATGCCGAGGCAATGGTGTCGGCGTTGGTATTTAATAACTGTCCAGTACCATTATGCGTAATGGCAGAAAAAACAGGCGTGAAGCCAGATTCTAAAAAACGCTTAATGGCATGTTCATTTACCGAATCTGCCAGTATATCGCCAGCAAAGCCATAATCGATTTCTCGCACAGGCCGTTTGATTGCTTTAATAGCATTGCCATCTGCTCCGCTCAGTCCAATGGCATCGCAGGAATATTTCTGCAAGCTAGCCACGATAGATTTATTGGTCAGTCCGGCATACACCATGGTTACTACCTTAAGCATCTCCGCGTCGGTGATTCGCCTACCATCTACCATCTTTACCTCCAGACCCAAGTCCGCAGCTAGGCGTGTAGCTATTTTTCCACCACCATGCACCAATATCTTTTTACCTGGCAATGCAGCAAAATTTTCCAGAAACGCATCCAATTTTGATGGATCATCAATGACATTGCCACCTATCTTTATTATACTTAAATCCGAATGATTCGACATGTTTACTATACGATCTATTTGAGGTTTTCCAACATACGTTTTAACACCAATTGTGCTGCCCAGACTCTATTGCTGGCTTCCTTGACGACTAACGAATGTGGACCATCCAGCACTTCCGCAGAAAGTTCCAAGTCTCGACGAACAGGTAGACAATGCATCACTTTTGCTTGGTTGGTTTGCTCCAGGTGTTTATTGGTAATGAGCCAATCTTGTTCTACAGGATATACTTTACCGTATTCTTTGAAAGAAGACCAGTTTTTGACATATACAAAATCGGCGCCCGTTAATGCTTCGTTTAGATCATGGGTAACAGCTACACCTTGGGTAAATTCATCCGATAATTCGTACCCTTCCGGGTGAGCGATGACGAAGTCTACCAAGCCCTGCTCCTGTGCTTTACCCATCCATTCGCTGAATGAATTTGGCACCGCTTGTGGTAATGCTTTCACGTGAGGCGCCCAAGCTAGTACGACCTTCGGTTTTTCTACTTTTTTATGTTCTGTGATCGTGATCAGATCAGTCAAACTTTGTAGTGGATGGCGCGTGGCACTTTCCAAGGACACAACAGGCACACCGCAAAATTTGATAAATTTATTAAACAAATCTTCCGTATAATCGGCTTCCCTATCTTTTAAAGATGGGAAAGAACGTAAACCCAGAATATCACAGTACTCACCCATGACGGCTGCGGCCTCACGAATATGCTCTACCGTTGTGCCATTCATAACTACACCGTCTTGTGTTTCTAACGCCCAGCCATCTTTGTCCATATTCATCACCATGACGTCCATACCCAGATGAATAGCTGCCTTTTGTGTACTAAGGCGGGTACGCAGGCTAGGATTTAAGAACACCAGCCCTAAGGTCTTATGCTTACCCAAATCAGCGTGTGCTCTCGGATTGGCTTTTAATGTTAACGCTTCTTGTACAGCCTCAGACAAATTGTCAATGTCTGCCGCTGAAAAAAAATTCTGCATGCTTGTATCCTAAAATTATGTTTGTCATGCTCTCATTCGAGCACTCAATTCTTCTCGTATAAATTGATTCTTTAAAGAATCTTAAGCTGTAGCGTGTTGTGCCTGTAGCTGCTCCGCAAATGCCGCTAAAAATTGATCGGCATGCTCCATGCTGAGATTTAAGGCCGGCAATAGGCGAATCACGTTTGGTTTGGCTTCGCCGGTGAATATCCTACTTTTCATAAGCAGATCTTTCTTCACGTTACCCAGCTCAGTTGGCAATTCTATTCCAATCATCAGGCCGCGACCGCGTACTTCAAGCACTTGATCAAAGGTGCGCAATTGATTGATGAGGTAGTTCCCCACCTTTGTGGCGCTGCTCATTAAATCGTCTTGCTCCATCACATCCAACACCGCTATAGCAGCTGCGCAAGCCAAGTGATTTCCACCAAAAGTAGTTCCCAGCATTCCGTATGATGCTTTAAATTTAGGGGATACGGATATCGCTCCGATGGGGAATCCGTTACCCATTCCTTTGGCCATCGTATAGATATCGGCTTCTACTCCGGAATAATCATGCGAATAGAAGATTCCAGTACGACCATATCCGCACTGTACCGAATCGGCGATGTAAATGGCGCCATATTGATCACATAGACGTCTGATGGCTTGCAAAAATGATTTCGATGCTTCGCGAATACCACCCACTCCTTGTATTCCTTCAATGATCACAGCAGCGATTTCCTCACCCTGTGTCGCAAACACGTGCTCTAGGGCTTCTTCATCATTGAACGCGCTAAAAATAATATTATCGGTTTCATTAACCGGCGCAACAATCGCCCGATTGTCGGTAGCAGCTACTGCCAAAGATGTACGGCCATGAAATGCTTTGGAAAAAGCTAACACTTTTTTTCTTCCAGTATGAAAGGAAGCGAGTTTTAGTGCATTTTCGTTGGCCTCTGCCCCCGAATTACATAAAAATAGTTCGAAATCTTCTTTGCCCGACACGCGACCAAGCTTTTCTGCTAATACGCGCTGCAACGGCATCTCTACCGAGTTGGAATAAAATCCAATACGATCGAGCTGCTCTTTCAACATATTTACATAATGCGGATGCGTGTGTCCAATAGAAATCACTGCGTGCCCGCCGTAAAGATCAAGGTACTTATTCCCCTGATCATCCCATACAGAAGACCCCATTGCCTTGGCAATGTTAATTGGGTTAATGGGATAAACGTCAAATAGTTTCATCGAATTAATAATTTGCAGGGTCTACGAAATCGTAATCCCCTCTGAGCAAATATAAGTAACAAGAAAAGGAAATAGTTGGGAATAGCGGAAATTATTTGTGATGAGCCAAACATCGTAAAGAAAGTGCAAATATCTCCAAAGTAGCAAAGAGCAGGTTTTCGAACCTGCTCTTTAATTTAGTCTATTAAAATAGGCTCCTTTAGAAAGACAACGGCACGCGGTTGGGGAAATGTTCTAAGCTGATCGGCTCCACACCCGCTGAGGTCAATCCATTTCCTTGTATAGCTATTTCAGAGTCAGCGGCAGTGTAACCCGGAGTGGTTGTTTGCAATGCCCCCGCCTGCAGCAACGGTTGAATGGCACTGGTCACAATGCCGTTCGTAACACCTGAATCCCGGATGTTCAATCGGTGCAAGCTGGTCAGTTGTACCAATACGCTGCCAGCAGCGTCCCCGAAATGGTTCCCTCTCACGATAACGGTTTGCAAGAATTCCCTGCTACCCAATAAGGGACTCAGGTCTGTGATGCCTCCAGTGGCAGCAGCTCCCCTATTGGCGTTGAAATAGGTCAATTTCGTCCATCCACTGATTGGGGAGACATCCACCACTTGTGTTCCATCGATACGCAGGGAAGATACCTGAGTGGCGTACTCCAGTCCGACCAATGAAGTAAGAGAGGTCAACGTTCTTAGGTCGACGGTTGTCAAAGCTTGTAGCGCTCCACGAGTAATGGGCGCACTAGCCTCTAGGTTTAACTGTGTTCTAATCAAATTAGCTAAGGCCTCATCTCCAAACACCACAGCTGTTTGATCGTTACCAGCCTCACCACCTGGAGTTGGCACACGGCAGGCGCCTTCTATCTCACCGGCCAAACGATCTCTGTACGGGTTCAGCACCTCACAATTGGTAATTTCTAGATCTTGGAGATTCAGTGTTGGATCCGATCCCAACTCACTGGCGCCTGGTGTAGTGCTCAAGAAAGCTCCGCGACTCATCAAGTCAGCAATTACGCTGAGATCAGTCACACCTGTGGAGCGAAGATTTAGACGATATAAGTTAACGAAACTAGAGATTCCTCGCAAACCGTCATTGCCTAATGGTTGGCCGCGAAGGATCATAGTCTGCAAACCGGTATTTTGAGACAGAGGGGTAAGATCCGAAATACCTGGAGATGCTTGATTAGCATTGAAATAGGTCAAGGTAGTATATTCACGAATGGGCGAGAGATCCGTTACTCCCGACTGGTTAAGGCGCAAATAAGTGATCTTACGCAACCCGGCTACCGGTGTTAGGCTTGTAACTGGATTACCCCCAAAGTCCAGATAATTTAATTCTGTAGCATGCTCCAATCCCACTAAGCTGTTGACATCCTCAATCATCTCCGTACGCAAGTCCACTCTTTCCAAACGAAGAAGTTCTCCTCTTGTGATTGGCGCATTTGTTGCCAAATTCAATTGCTCGCGTACGTAATTTGCTAAAGATGCATTTTCGAACGTGACGACCAGCGTCCTTTCATCAGGATCGGGTTCGACCATGCCATTATTACAGGCGCTGAACGTCAGTACTGCCCCAATTAACAGGAAGGCCAAAAAAAGTGTGTTAAAGTGTTTCATTTCTCTTTTGGTTTTATTGTTTTGTTATTGTTTTCGTGTGTATTTGTAGAGTGGTGGATATTGAGGTAGTCCAGCCCGCTCACTTACCGTGTAATAATTGTCGTACTTGTCAAAGCAAACTGCTTCACCCTGCACTTCGCCTTGATACGGCAACCGCTGGGGTGTGCGACTCATCATTTCCCAAATAGCTTCATTAGTATTTCGCTCCCAATAAAATAGGTTTTGGCGATTACGCACGATCAATTTGTCGGCCTGCAGATTCAAACTTGCAGCAGAAGCTTCTCTAAAGCCAAATTCACCAACGAAGTAAGTCTGATTGCCTGCCCCTTCCTGATAAGGAAAAGGCATAATATAAATTCTGGATAGTACATCTCTCTTAGTGACAAAATAGATGTCTTTGGTCGAAGGATCAACGAACATACTTTCTACATCTTTGCTTCCATCTGGATAGGAAAATGTGTACCGTTGAATCATAGAGCGATCCAGATCAATTGTTTGACCAAAGTCTGCCGCAGTGTACACTGGCTCTTCGACACGATACACTGCAGAGACTGCTCTACGTTGCGCGTTGTCGCCTGTATCCGAGATGTAGACGTATGATTTGCCAGTTTCTGGATCGATGACGGTCTCGATATCTTCCCAGTCGATATTATTTGTACCTGTTACACGATAACGACAAACGATCTCAGCATTGCTGTTAATTAAAAAGATGAAGTTTGTGTTTCCAGAGTCTTCATGTGTCCAAAACATACCTTCATTTTTGACGCTAGGGCTAATACCAGAGGCTTCATCCAACTGTAGATTGCCCAAAATAGTTGGTTCCGCTTCATAACGATTAGTGATTGGCAATAAATCCGCGAAATAATCGCCTTGAAAAGGTGTATGGTTCGACCAGTTATGCGAAGGGTTGTCGCCATCACCATCGATAACAGGACTATTTTCCCCACACCCAAGAAAGAGTAGCGAGAGACAACAGTATGCTGTAGCTATTTGAGTTCTATTCAGTCTTCTCATGTGTTTATTCCGAAATGGATTATTCCCTTCCAAATGCCCCAAAGTAAGCCGCCGGACGCGGTGCTGCATACGCGTCTCCTTGAAGGGTGGTGTAAGTAGCAAACTTTGGTTCGAAGTCAGTTTTAGCACCAGTTAAGGCAGGAGAGTTAGCCGTTAAATGGAAATTTGCTCCGTTTGGAATAGCACTGTTATTCGAGCGACCTGCCCAAGTAAATGTACTTACTCTGTAATTCACGAAACCTGGATCATTCTCGTTTGGTGCACCGATCACGTCAGTTGTCGGGATAGGAAGTGTAGAACCAATTAAACCGTTGGAAGGGTTATTTGCTCCTGTTGGATAAAAGTTGTCTGTGATATTACGATCAGTACCATAATGCCAGTTGTATCCAAATTGCATAGAGGTCACTCGAGGGGTTCCTTCTCCTGGGGTCAATCTTAGACCGTAGCGACTGTTAACGATCAGGTTATTGTACGCTTTACCATAAGCATCTGATTCGTAGTTTAAGCTGCCACCACGGGCTTCTTCAGCTCTTCGATAACCAGAGTTGACAATTGTATTGTTGTAGAAGTTTGTTTCTAGAATACCACGTACACCTGCCTGAGTATCTGCAGATTTCAATGAGTTTGTAGCGATGTTAAAGAACAAATTAAATGCATAGTCACCTGGAGCACCTGCTTTAATATTGACTGCTTCACCACCATTCAATCCAATTACTTCAAACGTATTGTAGGCCAACAAAGTACGACCACCGTTGGTGCGGATGGCATCGTCTAAGGTATATGCGATGTGTGAGTACAACAGAATAAACACTCCGTCTTGGCGTTCATCGACTGGACGACAATACCATAAACCATAGCCTCTATCACCTGCACCTAATCTTCCGCTTCCACCCGACTCTGGTGTAGTGATGATCGTGCCTTCACGTGCAATTCCTCCTGCATGAAGTACGTCTGCATGTTCGATAACAAGGTCTCCAGCTTTTCGACCGGCATGAATACCTCCCCAAAGACCACCGTAGCCTGTATTGCGTGCAGATGCTAATGCCGTACGCGATGCCGTAAACACCACTCGATTGTTTTCTGTTCCTTTGACATATAATGAACCGTGCACATCTAATACCCACGCTTCGTTGCGAGGCCCTAGATTAAACTCAAAAGTCACACCCGCAGGAATAGTGACCACTTGTCCTTCGGGAACTTGTAAATCACCTACCACCGTGTAGGTTGCACCGGCTCTCAATGTTATAGCGGAGAGGTTTCCAGATATTCCCGCTTGTTCCATTGGCGTTGGATCTGGCTCTCGTTCTTCGATGAGTGGCGCATTTTGTCCACATCCTAATACGACAAACAAGGCTAACAACACATAAATTTTTGACACTAATCTCATAACTTCTCAATATTTCAATTTCTCAATCAATTAATTACAGTTTAAAACGAAAACCAAGACGAAATGCGATACCGTAACGATCCAACCGCACATTCGCCATTTCTTCTGGATTTTCTTGGTGTGGATAAGGCCCCTCTGGCACTGCTAGTCCGCGACCAATCGTCAATCTATAGGGTGTATCCAACAGGTTGTTACCCTTGACGAATACGACGTAACGGCCGAAACCCTTCTCTATCGACAGATCCATGACGGCCATTGGACTCATAAAATGATCTGCTCCCTCAAAGGGTGATACAAATGCTAGACGCCGACCGGTATAGTTAAGAACGAGTTGCGCATCCCACTGCCTCATGAGGTCTTTGTAGAGTAAAGCAACATTTCCGATGTGGTCAGACTGACCTTGTAGAGCACGATTTTCATCTACCAAAACATATTCGTTGGGGGCTCCCTGTACTTGGCTTCCAACCAATTTAGTAGCTATGATATTGGAATTGGTATAGGTATAATTCAAACGCACCCCAACTTTTCGGAAATACCGTGTATAATCGACTTCCAAACCGAAATTATTAGCTGTGCCATAGTTTTGCGGAGCAATTACACTGGAGGCTTGGGGAGCACCGGTAGTGGCATTAAAACGCGGCACAAATCCATATTCTATTGGATCGAGTAGTCGCTTATAAAATGCACCGACCAATATCTGATCTAATACCGTCGGAAAGTACTCATACCGTACATCAAAATTGTGTGCTACTGTCGGTCGCAATTCGGAATTACCCTCTTCATGAAAAAATGAATCTCCTCCTCCCCGATTTCTTCTGGTTGGTACAATCTCAAAGAATCCTGGACGGCTGATTGCTTTGTAATAGGTTGACTTCAAGAAAGTTTCGTCATCCAATGCATATTTCAAACTCACGGATGGAAAAAAATTGAGGTAACTCTGTTTCTGTGATAACGCTGTAGCATTTGCCGTGGCGGCAGTCTGATTGATTTGGTAGCCTTGATTCGTATGCTCCGCACGTAAACCCGCTTGGATAGCCAATTTATTAACTACCCATTGCGTATTGATGTATCCAGCGGTGATACGTTCATCTGCATCGTACACCAGGCTGCTAGCATTACCATCGCCAAAGCCATTGGTAAATCCGTCCCATGGTAGATCGTCAAATACCTCCCAGTCTACCCCGCGAATGCCATCGAAAGGAATAGATTGATAACGATAGTACCTATAGAAATTATCGCGAGTCTTATTTCTGAATAATCCTCCAACTTTAACCAGATCGAGATAGTCGATATTTGGTGTGTTATAGGAGGCATTCAAGAAAAAAGAGATGTCTTCATCAGCATTACGTTCCCATGCACGCGTATTTGGAGAATCCTGAAAATAAGGTCGTTCATTGACGTATTGGTTATTTGTTAGCGTTGCTGATCGCATAAACACACCATCGTCAGGCAATTCATTCTGGGCTAACGAATATACTGCGTGCCAATCGATTTTGAGTTGATCAGAAATCTGATGATCTCCGCTCAAGTCAACAATCGAGATGGTTTGATAGGTATTGGTGACTCGTGTAGTCGGATAGATTGGAAAATTATCGGTCGAGGTAAACAATTCTCTATTATATTGCTCTCTAACACGAAATTCGTTCAATAAATATTGCCCGCTATAGAGCGCAATGTTATGTCCTGATGCAAGGTTATAATCCAGCTTCCCATGAAAAGCTGCCCGTTGCTGCTGCGTGCTTGTTCTTCGGTTGATATATTCATTCATATTCAAGCGATTGCCGAGCGCTACGTTGGGCTGCGGATTGAATTGATAGCTTTCGCTCGGCCTATAGGAATTCTGATAGCTTGCCCCTAAGAGCACACCTAGCTTTTTATTGAAAAACCGTTCACCATAACTTACGCTAGTCAAAATGTCTGGCAACACACTAAGCTGTATCGGTGTAAACATAGTATTGGACAGATCGCTGGCAGTCGCTTCTCTTCCAATGGGTAAATACTCGGCAGGCGAGAATTTGTAGACGCCAGATCGATCATATGTCGTGAAGTTTCCATCTTGCGACATAAAATTACCTCCGATTTGGAAATCAAAATCTAACAGTCGACGGCTTGCTGGCACGTTTTTCATGATCATATCAATTGTACCGCCGATCGCGTCAGCTTCCATATCGGCAGACAGAGATTTGGACACCGTTAGCTTTTCCAGAAAAACTGCCGGAAAAATATCCAAAGGAACAAACCTGTTGTCATTATCTGGAGAAGGGATTTTTATTCCATTCACCAATGTATTGTTATACCGTTTGTTCATACCTCGTACTACGGCATACTGTGGATCTCCATTGGCGTTACGCTCTATGGAAAGACCCGATACGCGTTGTACGACATTGGCCACTGTAATATCTGGAGAAAGTTCTATTTGGCGAGCTGAAATAATGTTGATCACATTGGGCGAAAGACGCTCCAGACGGCGTGCTTCAGCATCGGTCCCAGCGGATAGACGCTGTACCTCGACTTGATCAATAGATCGTGTAGTTGCAGACAATTTAAAAACCTTAGAAACATTACCCAAAATGGCGATCGTTTCCTTGTGATCCTGGTATCCATCCATTGTAATCACAACATGATAGGTCTGGGCAGGAATTACATCGAACCGAAATGTTCCGGTTAGCCCAGTCGAAGCTGTTGCACTATATCTATTCGAAACAGCTGTAATCGTGATCTTCGCATCTATCAATAATTCATCGGTTTGCATACCGCTAACTTTTCCAGAAAATGATTGTAATTGTGCGTATACGGAACTAACCAATAGAAAAAAAAAGATGGAAAGAAACTTCTTGAGCATTTTAATTGATGTTATTTTGCATTTATTTTACGAACACAAAACTGTCAATTTACTTTAAAGATAATTTTAACAAAAAATTAATAAATCATTATTAAAACATGTTTATTAAGAAATACTCGGTAACTATGTTATAAATAATTTCCTTCAAAGACAAAATAGACATTACAATACAAGTTTTGAGAATCACAGACTGTCGTGTGATCGAAGCGTTATGTTATCTTGAAATGCTTAAACTGGCGTCTTTTTCATAAAAAAAAAGCCTGTTATGTACATACATAACAGGCTTTCTGTAAATTGAAAACTAATGCTTAATTAGTCTTTCTTTTCTTCAGAAGATTCTTCTTCGGTAGCTGGAGTTTCTTCTACCGCTGGTGTAGCTTCCACTTCTTCTACTGCTGCTTCTTCCGCTACTACTGTTTCTTCAACAGGCGCTTCTTCTGCAGTTGCTTTCTTCTTCGCACCACCACGACGACGAGTAGTTTTCTTCTCAGTCTGTGCAGTTTTGCCGTATACTTCATTGTAGTCAACCAACTCGATGAATGCCATCTCAGCATTATCACCTAGACGATTTTCCATTTTGATAATGCGTGTATAACCACCTGGACGGTTTGCTACTTTCTCTGAAATCTCACGAAAGAGAAGTGTAACAGCATCTTTATCTTTAAGATAAGAGAATACGGTACGACGAGAGTGCGTAGTATCGTTTTTAGACTTGGTGATTAATGGCTCTACATATTGACGTAATGCTTTCGCTTTTGCCAAAGTAGTTGTGATGCGTTTGTGCTTGATCAATGACGTCGCCATATTCGCTAGCATAGCTTTACGGTGACTGTCAGTGCGGCCTAAGTGGTTTACTTTTTTTCCGTGTCTCATTTTAGTGTTTGTTTTGTGCGCACCGTTCTTATTCGATGTAAAAAAGTGGAAAGTAAAAAGTAATGCATCACACTACTCTATACTCACGACTAAATACTATCTAGAGGAATTACGCAACAGGTCGCTTATTATTATTAATAATTCTTTTTATTCTTCTTCCAATTTGTACTTAGACAAATTCATACCGAAAGAAAGACCTTTGGCTTTTACCAACTCTTGGATCTCGCTCAATGACTTCTTACCGAAGTTACGGAACTTCAACATATCCGCTACATCGTAAGTAACCAACTCTGCTAAAGTACGAATATCCGCAGCTTTAAGACAGTTGAGGGCACGAACAGAAAGATCTAAATCTACCAATTCAGTTTTCAAGATCTTACGCATGTGCAAGATTTCCTCGTCTACTACTTTAGTTTCTTCTTTAGTCTGCGATTCCAATAGCATATTCTCATCAGAGAACAACATGAAATGCTGAATCAAGATACGAGCAGCTTCTTTCAGTGCATCTTCTGGATGAATAGATCCATCAGTAGAGATATCCAATAACAATTTCTCGTAATCGGTCTTCTGTTCTACACGATAGTTCTCAATGGTATATTTCACATTTTTGATCGGCGTGTAGATAGAATCAATTGCGATAACACCTACTGGTCCATCTGATACTTTGTTTTCTTCCGCGTTGACGTAACCACGACCTTTAGAAACAGATAGTTCTACTTCTATAGTCACGGATGGATCCATATTGCATACCACAAAATCAGGGTTCAATACTTCGAAGTTGTTAGAAAACTTAGAAATATCTCCTGCTTTAAACTGATCTTGGCCGTTAAGCACGATAAAGATTTTCTCTGAATCACCTTGATCACCAGTTTTCTGAAAACGTACTTGTTTAAGGTTTAAGATGATATCGGTAACGTCTTCAACAACGCCTTTGATCGTCGAAAATTCGTGCGAAACGCCTGAAAATCTTATTGACGTAATTGCATATCCTTCTAGTGAGGACAATAAAATACGGCGCAAAGCATTACCAATAGTTACACCAAAACCTGGTTCAAGTGGACGAAACTCAAAAGTACCATCAAAATCAGTCGATTTCTGCATGATTACCTTATCCGGTCTTTGAAATGCTAAAATTGCCATTTATCTGCTTTTAATTTTGTTACAAATTATATACTTATACAACAGCATTAGGATAGTGGTATTCACTATCCTAATGCTATCATTTCTTATTTAGAGTACAACTCTACGATTAAGTTCTCTTTGATATTTTCAGGGATATCCGATCTTTCTGGATAAGACATGAAAGTACCCTGTAAATCGTTTGCGCTCCACTCTAACCAACTGAATTTGTTGATTTTGTGACCAGCAACTGAATCCGTGATTGCTTCAACTGATTTTGAACGCTCACGTACAGCTACTACATCACCTGGACGTAAACTGTATGATGGAATGTTAACGACTTCGCCATTAACAGTAATGTGCTTGTGGGATACGAATTGACGTGCAGATGAACGTGTTGGCGCGATGCCTAAACGGTACACTACATTATCTAAACGCGCTTCCAAAAGTTTCAGGAAGTTTTCACCTGTAACCCCTTGTTTAGAGGAAGCTTTGACAAATAGGTTAGAGAATTGGCGCTCCAAAACTCCGTACGTGTATTTTGCCTTTTGTTTTTCTAACAACTGAATAGCGTATTCAGATTGTTTTCCTCTTCTTTTTGATGGTCCGTGCTGACCAGGAGGATAATTCTTTTTATCTAACGCTTTATCCGGGCCAAAAATAGGCTCTCTGAATTTACGTGCAATCTTGGACTTAGGTCCTGTATATCTTGCCATTTTCTTATCTGTTTGAAGTATCAATCAGCCTATAGCTGATGAATCTTATCTTAAACAATTCTATTAATTAAACTCTTCTACGTTTTGGAGGGCGACAACCATTGTGTGGAAGTGGCGTAACATCTTTAATAAGCGTTACATCGATACCCATCGTTTGTAGTGTACGGATAGCGGATTCGCGACCTGATCCAGGACCTTTTACGAAAACCTCTACTTTACGCAATCCCAAATCGTGTGCGACTTTACCGCAATCTTGAGCTGCTTGTGATGCCGCATAAGGTGTGTTCTTTTTAGAACCTCTGAAACCCATTTTACCGGCAGACGACCAAGAGATCGTTTGTCCTTGGTTGTTTGTTAAAGTTACGATAATGTTGTTAAAAGTAGCGCTAATATGGGCTTGACCCACTGGCTCCACAACAACAATACGCTTTTTAGTAACTTTTTTAGTTTTAGCCATTTCTTAATTCTTATTTAGTAGCTTTTTTCTTGTTTGCAACAGTCTTACGTTTACCTTTACGGGTACGAGAGTTGTTTTTAGTACGCTGACCACGAAGTGGTAAGTGCTTACGGTGACGAAGACCACGGTAACAACCGATATCCATCAGACGTTTGATGTTCAACTGCACCTCAGAGCGCAATGCACCTTCTACTTTAATCTCCTCGTTGATGATTGTACGGATAGTCGTCAATTGATCATCATCCCATTCTTGGACTTTTACGTCGTGACTGATGCCTGCTTTATCTAAGATATATTCAGACGTCGAACGACCAATCCCGAAAATGTACGTAAGGCCGATAACTCCTCTTTTGTTTTTAGGTAAATCTATACCTGATATCCTTG
Source organism: Sphingobacterium sp. lm-10 (assembly GCF_023554555.1). Taxonomy (NCBI): domain Bacteria; kingdom Pseudomonadati; phylum Bacteroidota; class Sphingobacteriia; order Sphingobacteriales; family Sphingobacteriaceae; genus Sphingobacterium; species Sphingobacterium sp. lm-10. The sequence goes on along the minus strand of NZ_JAMJWC010000002.1, from coordinate 631,966 downwards.
CCATATAATACTTTAGCGATTATGTTAATACTACCCTTGGCGTTGCTTGAACTTAGGGTTCTTTTTGTTGATTACAAATAGTTTTCCTTTGCGGCGGATCACCTTACAGTCCGCACTGCGTTTTTTAATTGATGCTCTAACTTTCATGTTTAATAAGATTTTTAAAAGCTGTAAAACCAAATGGGAATTACCCGCTATTTGTAACGGTAGGTAATCCTGCCTTTGGTTAAATCATATGGGGACATCTCCAATTTCACCTTATCCCCAGGCAAAATCTTGATATAATGCATCCGCATTTTGCCAGAAATATGGGCGATGATTTCATGCCCATTCTCCAACTCCACACGAAACATAGCGTTGGAAAGTGCTTCCCGGATAATTCCGTCTTGTTCTATTGAGGCTTGCTTAGCCATATATCCCTTGTAATTTACGTGTTAAAAGCCTGCACAAACAGGAGTGCAAAGATAAACAAAATAATTGAAAACCAATTACTTTTTACTCAAAACCTCTTCAATCTCCTGAAAGTCTAGCAGTACATCCGGACGCCCTTTTCGGATCGCCACCATTTGCTCAAAGTGAGCAGAAAGCTTTCCGTCGATCGTACTAACCGTCCATCCGTCGTCCCAAAATTTGATTCCTGCCTTTCCCGCATTGATCATGGGTTCAATACAGATCACCACGCCTTCTTCCAACTTAGATCCTGATCCTCGTCTTCCATAATTAGGCACCTCTGGTTTTTCATGCAATTCGAAGCCAACTCCATGCCCTACCAGTTCACGTACGATACCATATTTATAAGGAATCACGTGATCTTGCACAGCCGCAGAAATATCACCAACCCGCTTGCCCACTACCGCTTGCTCTACTCCTTTCACTAAAGCTGCTTTGGTTACATCCAGTAACTGCTGCGCTTCAGCGGAAATAGTGCCTACTGCAAATGTGTAAGCAGAATCACTAATAAACCCATTCAGATTCACGCCACCATCTACCGATACAATATCGCCCTCTTTCAAAATGTACTCGCTTGGAAAGCCATGCACAATCTGATCGTTGACAGAAATACATAAAGAGTAAGGGAAGCCTTGATAATTTAAAAAGGCTGGCGTGCCGCCATGATCCTTAATAAATTCGAAAGCAAGCTTATCAAGAGATAGTGTGGTAATACCTGGTTCGACACGACCGGCGATTTCAGCTAATAAATGCGAGAGTACCTTAGCGGACTCTCGCACTTGTTCAATTTCTTCGTCTGATTTCAGAAAGATCTTCGACATGTACTAACTTATAATGCCGACTGATCTACGCCCTCTACTGCAGCTGCTGAACGACCTTTTACACGGCCGGTTTTCATCAACCCGTCGTAATGACGCATCAATAAATGACTTTCAATCTGTTGCAATGTATCCAATACCACACCAACCAAGATCAATAATGACGTACCTCCGAAGAAGTGGGCAAATTGATTGTTGACGCCGAATAGCGCCGCAATAGCCGGCAGGATCGCAATAATTGCTACAAATACAGCACCTGGGAACGTGATATGCGAAATCACATTGTCAATGAAAAGATTGGTGTCGTGTCCTGGCTTAATGCCTGGGATAAAACCACCGTTCTTCTTCATATCTTCCGACATCTGCTGCGGATTCACCATGATTGCAGTATAAAAGAATGTGAATGCAATAATCAGGATGGCAAACACCATGTTGTACGTGAATGACGTATAATTACTCAATGACCGAAGGAATTCGGATTGAATATCCGGAAAGAACTGAATCAGCGACATTGGTAAAAACATGATGGCTTGTGCGAAGATGATCGGCATTACACCCGCTGCATTTACTTTCAACGGAATGTATTGTCTAACTCCACCCACCTGTTTGTTTCCAACGATTTTTTTAGCATACTGTACCGGGATTTTCCGCACACCTTGTACAACCAAGATGGTAAAGATCACCACAAACAATAATGCTACAAACTCGACCAATAAAGCAATCGGACCACCTTGGCCTCCCATACGGGATACCGTTTCTGCCGAGATACCGGCAGGAAGCTGGGCGATAATACCCGACATAATGATCAAGGAGATACCGTTTCCTATTCCTTTATCTGTAATCCGTTCACCTAACCACATGACAAATAACGTACCCGCTGTCAAAACAATCGCTGCCAAAATAGTGAACATCGGATCAGCAATCAATTTTGCATCAGGAGTAATTTGCGTTCTGACGTAAGCAATAGCCTGCACCACCGTAATTGCTACCGTTAGGTAACGGGTGATTTGGGTTAGTTTCTTACGGCCAGATTCTCCCTCTTTCTGCATTTTCTGAAAAGAAGGGACTGCTATTCCCAAAAGCTGCACAACAATGGATGCGGAGATGTACGGCATCACGCCTAACGCGAAAATGGCCGCGCTCGAGAATGCTCCCCCAGCAAACATGTTGATGATATCAAGTATGTCTGTCCCGTCTCTACCACTTCCTATCATCAATTGAGCTGGATTTACTCCAGGCAATACAACGTGACATCCTACACGGTAGATAAAAAGCAACAAGAAGGTATACAAGATACGCTTACGAAGCTCTTCAATCTTCCATATATTGGTTAATGTTGTGATTAGTTTATTCATATGTAAATATTCGATCGTTAATGGCCATATGGAATATCCAGAGATTTCAACCTAAGCTGAAGAATCTGGATATTTCATGAATTAAATTTTTTCGATAGAACCACCGGCTGCCTCAATAGCTTTTTGAGCGGCAGCGGAGAAAGCGTGTGCTTTCACCTCTATTTTCGCCGACAATTCACCACGACCTAGGATTTTCACTAAATCGTTTTTAGAAACAAGACCATGCGTTCTCAAGATTTCGAAATCTACTGAAGTTAGGTTATGCTTAGTAATTATTTCCTGTAATACATCCAAGTTTACACCTACGTATTCTACGCGGTTGATGTTTTTGAAACCTACTTTAGGAACACGACGTTGCAAAGGCATTTGTCCACCTTCGAAACCAATTTTCGTTTTGTGACCAGAACGAGAACCAGCACCTTTGTGACCACGTGTTGAAGTACCACCGCGTCCAGAACCTTGACCACGACCAATACGTTTTTTGTTTTTTGTGGATCCTTGAGCCGGTCTTAAATTACTTAAATTCATTTTTGTTAAAAATTGTGTTATGCCTTCGCTCTCACTAAACAGGCTATAACGATAAATACTAGATAATAAACTATAAATGGAAAGAACAGTGAGTTGTTCTTTCCATAGATGTCCTTACTTAGACGGTCTCTACTTTTACCAAGTGGTTGACCTTTCTTACCATACCGATGATAGACGGTGTGGCTTCGATTTCAACTGAGTGGTTGATTTTACGCAATCCCAATGCCTCAATTGTTTTCTTTTGGCGCTCGCTTCTGTCGATAACGCTCTTTATCTGGGTGATTTTAATTTTTGCCATGATATTAACCGTTAAATACTTTATTTAAATCGACTCCACGTTGTTGTGCTACTGTATACGCATCACGCATGCTACCCAAAGCTTCAATAGTTGCTTTTACCACGTTGTGTGGGTTGGATGAGCCTAATGATTTTGCTAATACGTCTGTAATACCAGCGCTCTCTAATACGGCACGCATAGCACCGCCAGCTAGTACTCCTGTACCACTTACTGCCGGTTTGATCAAAACAGATCCACCAGAGTATTTGCCCAATTGCTCGTGAGGTACAGTACCATGTATGATAGGAACTTTTACTAAGTTCTTTTTCGCGTCATCGATTCCTTTAGTAATCGCTTCTGTGACTTCTTTTGCTTTTCCTAGACCAAAACCTACGATGCCATTTTCATCACCTACAACAACGATAGCTGAGAAACTGAAGGTACGACCACCCTTAGTTACTTTCGCTACACGCTGAATGCTTACTAAGCGATCTTTCAATTCCATCTCGCTTGATTTTACTCTTTTAATATTGCTTGTTGCCATTTCTTCGTTTGATTAAAAGTCTAAACCGCCTTCGCGAGCACCCTCAGCCAATGACTTGATACGGCCATGGTACAAATACCCATTACGGTCAAACACTACTTTTTCTACACCTGCTGCTTTCGCTTTCTCAGCAACCATTGTACCTACGGCTTTGGACTGATCCACTTTGTTGCCTGTCGTAGCGAATTCTTTCGAAATGCTAGATGCAGACGCCAATGTTTTACCAGTGGTATCGTCGATTACTTGCGCGTAGATTGCTTTATTGCTTCTGAATACGGTCAAACGTGGACGTTCAGTTGTTCCGGTCAGGTGTTTTCTAATTCCTTTTTTGATTCTCGTTCTACGAGATAATTTACTTCCTGCCATCGTTATTATTTTTTAGCTGATTTACCTGCTTTTCTTCTTAACACTTCGCCAGCAAACTTGATACCTTTACCTTTGTACGGCTCTGGTTTGCGTAGGCTACGGATCTTAGCCGCTACTTGTCCGATCAATTGCTTGTCGATAGATTCCAACGTGATGGTTGGGTTCTTACCTTTATCGGCAGTAGTCGTTACTTTGATCTCACTTGGCAGTACGAAAACAATCTGGTGAGAGAAACCTAAAGTTAACTCTAGTGTGTTACCATTGGCATTGGCACGGTAACCCACACCAACCAATTCTTGTGTAGTTTTGTACCCTTCAGTAACACCAAAAACCATGTTGTTAATCAATGCGCGGTATAAACCATGCAATGCTTTGTGTCTTTTTTGTTCAGTAGGGCGAGTAATTACGATATTACCATCTTCTTGACCAACGGTAATGTCGCTGTCTACCTGCTGTAGTAATTCTCCTTTTGGCCCTTTAACTGATACCAGATTCTTATCTGATACAGATACCGTCACTCCCGCAGGAATGGCGATAGGCGCTTTTCCAATTCTTGACATTTCTTCGTGTTTTTCCTAGATTAATAAACGTAACATAAAACCTCACCACCTACGTTCTGAACGCGAGCTTCTTTATCTGTCATCACTCCTTTAGAAGTGGATAAGATGGCGATACCCAAACCGTTCAATACACGAGGCATGATGTCAACACTTGCATACTTTCTCAAACCAGGTTTACTCACACGTGTCAAAGTGCGAATAGCCGAGATTTTGCTAACTGGATGGTACTTCAAAGCTATTTTGATAGCTCCTTGAGGACCTTCCTCTACGAATTTGTAATTAGCAATGTAACCTTTATCAAAAAGAACTTTAGTGATCTCTTTTTTAAGGTTCGATGCAGGAATTTCAACAACCCTGTGGTTGGCCTTGATGGCATTCCTTACTCGTGTAAGGTAATCCGCTATTGGATCTGTATTCATTATATAATTAAAATTGTGACAACGGTTTCCAGTACTAACTCTAGCGCCGGACCTGTTATCGGTTCATAAAATTGCAAAGCAAATGCCCTGATAAGCTATTTATAAGCTTATCGGGGCAAAAGTAAAGATTTTTTTTAAATTACCAAGAGGCTTTTCTCACTCCCGGGATCTTGCCATCTAATGCCATCTCACGAAAAGTTACACGAGAGATACCAAATTGACGCATATATCCTCTAGGACGACCAGTCAATTTACAACGATTGTGCAAACGTACTGGAGAAGCATTCTTAGGCAATTTGTCCAATGCAGCGTAATCTCCGGCAGCTTTTAGCTCTGCGCGTTTATCAGCATACTTTGCGACTAACTTTTGACGCTTAATTTCGCGTGCTTTTACTCCTTCTCTAGCCATTGTTGTTGGTATTTTGATTTTTGAATGGTAAACCGAATTGTTTCAATAACTCCAATGCTTCGATATCATTGTTAGCAGAAGTCACGAAAGTGATGTCCATACCTTGGATCTTGTTGAGTTTATCAATGTTGATCTCCGGGAAAATGATCTGCTCGGTGATACCCAAGTTGTAGTTACCTCTACCGTCAAAACCTTTATCATTGATACCGCGGAAGTCACGGATACGAGGTAATGATACAGCGATCAAGCGGTCAAGGAATTCATACATATTGTTGTCACGTAGTGTTACGCGAGCACCAATAGGCATGCCTTTACGCAATTTGAAGTTGGAGATATCTTTCTTAGATTTAGTTGCTACTGCTTGCTGACCAGTAATCATTGTCAACTCTGCTAATGCATTGTCGATTAATTTCTTGTCTGCTGTGGCAGCACCTACACCCTGAGATACAACAATCTTCTGCAGCTTAGGAACTTGCATCACGCTTTTGTACTGAAATTTTTCTTTCAGCGAATTACGAATTTCATCCGCATATTTCGCTTTTAATCTTGGTGCGTAAGTCATTATTTAATTTCCTCCCCTGATTTTTTTGCGTAACGAACAATTTTACCTTCTTCATTGACCCGACGACCTACGCGAGTAGGCTCTCCTGTTTTAGGATCGATCAAAGTCAAGTTAGAGATATTGATGGCAGCTTCCTTCTCGATGATACCACCGTTAGGGCTTGCTGCGCTAGGTTTAGTGTGTTTTTTTACGATGTTAGCGCCTTCTACGACAGCTCTACCAGAGTCCACATTGATTTGTAATACCTTACCTTGAACACCTTTAGAGTTACCAGCGATAACTTTCACTAAATCTCCTTTTTTAAGTTTGATTTTGTGCGTAGTTGTTTTTTTCTTTTGTGCCATAATTATAAAACCTCCGGTGCTAGTGATACAATCTTCATGAACTGCTTCTCACGTAACTCTCTAGCAACTGGGCCAAAGATACGTGTGCCGCGTGGCTCATCGTTGTTGTTTAACAATACTGCAGCGTTATCGTCGAAACGAATGTAAGAACCATCTTTACGACGAATTTCTTTTTTCGTACGAACTACTACTGCTTTAGATACTGAACCCTTCTTCACATTTCCAGAGGGCATCGCGCTTTTTACGGTAACAACAACTTTATCACCGATAGATGCATAACGCTTACGCGTACCGCCTAACACACGGATTACTAAAACTTCTTTAGCTCCAGAGTTGTCGGCTACATTTAGTCTTGATTCCTGTTGTACCATTATTTAGCTCTTTCTAAAATTTCTACCAATCTCCAGTTCTTTGTTTTACTCAGCGGACGAGTTTCCATGATTAATACCGTGTCGCCGATACCGCAGGTATTTGTTTCGTCATGAGCTTTAAATTTAGTAGTTTTTTTCACGAACTTACCGTAGATAGGGTGTTTCACTTTACGTTCAACGGTTACTACGATAGACTTGTCCATCTTGTTGCTAACTACTAAGCCGATTCTTGTTTTTCTTAAATTTCTTTCCATTTCGACTTTTAATTTATGCCTCAGAGGCTGTTTCTTGTGTCTTCGCTTCGTTTTTACGCTTAGAGATCTCTGTAGAGATACGCGCAATATTTCTGCGAGCTGCTTTGATCACGTTAGGGTTTTCAACAGCAGAAACAGCATGTGCAAATTTCAATTTGTTAAGGGCAGCTTTCTCTTCTTTGAGTTGAGCTACTAGATCCTCTTTTGATAATTCTACGATTTCTGAATTTTTCATCATTTCTAATTTTACCGGGTTATCGCTGATTTATAGTGTGGCTTGTGGGTAACGGCCACAAGCCTGAATCGTTGACATTACCGATGATTATTATGCTTCTACGTAATCTCTACGTATCACAAACTTGGTTTGAACCGGTAATTTCTGAGCAGCTAGGCGTAACGCTTCTTTGGCAATTTCCAAAGATACACCTTCTGCTTCGAATAACATCCGGCCTGGGCGTACAACTGCCACCCAATACTCAGGAGCACCCTTACCTTTACCCATACGTACCTCTGCAGGTTTCTTGGTAACAGGCTTGTCAGGGAAAATGCGGATCCATACCTGACCCTCACGTTTCATGAAACGAGTCACGGCGATACGCGCAGCTTCGATCTGACGGCTAGTGATCCATGCTGGCTCCAATGATTTGATACCAAAAGATCCGAAAGCCAACTCTGCTCCACGAGTAGCGTTGCCTTTCATGCGGCCTTTCTGCATCTTTCTGAACTTCGTTCTTTTTGGCTGTAACATGTTCGTATTCTGTTTAAGTCTGCATCACGCAGACACTTACTTTAATCTAAATCAAATTATTAATTATCCTCTTTTAGCACCTGCGCCACCGCCGCGGTTGTTGTTGCCACCACGTCCGCCATCACGACGTCCGCCACGAGCACCACCACGATTGTCACGACGATCGCCAGCACCTTCGTTGCCGCCGCGTGTTTTGGTGTTAGCACCTTGTCCAATGTTTGGAGAAAGATCACGTTTACCATACACTTCGCCTTTACAGATCCACACTTTTACACCGATCTTACCGTAGGTAGTCAAGGCTTCAGCTAGTGCATAATCAATATCTGCACGTAACGTGTGTAGAGGAGTTCTTCCTTCTTTGTACTGCTCGGTACGCGCCATCTCAGCACCACCTAAACGACCAGAACACATAATCTTGATACCTTCGGCACCCATACGCATCGTAGCTGCAATCGTTGTCTTCATGGCGCGACGGAAAGAAATCCTTGCTTCCAATTGTTTAGCGACACCTTCGGCAACTAATTTCGCGTCAAGCTCCGGACGTTTGATCTCGAAAATGTTGATTTGAACATCCTTTTTAGTCAGTTTTTTCAACTCTTCTTTGATCTTATCCACTTCCTGACCACCTTTACCGATAACGATACCTGGACGTGCTGTATGGATCGTAACGGTGATGCGCTTAAGTGTTCTTTCAATCACCACTTTTGCTACGCCACCTTTGGCGATACGTACAGAAAGATATTTTCTGATTTTTTCGTCTTCAACTAATTTATCGGAATAGTTGTTGCCTCCGAACCAATTAGAATCCCATCCTTTGATGATTCCTAATCTGCTACCTATTGGATTTGCTTTTTGTCCCATTCTTGCTTATCAATTAGTTGTTAACGTTGTTTAAACTATCTACTACCAAAGTCACGTGATTCGAACGTTTACGAATTCTATATCCACGACCTTGTGGAGCTGGGCGCAATCTTTTCAATTGACGACCACCACCTACAGATACTTCTTTTACATACAAAGCGCTATCTTCTACTGTTGTACCTTCATTGCTAGTTTCCCAGTTTTTGATGGCCGACAATAATAGTTTTTCAACACGAATAGCAGCTTCTTTACCTGTATGTTTCAAGATGTAAAGAGCGTTTTCTACTTTCTCGCCGCGGATCAGATCCACTACCAAGCGCATTTTGCGCGGAGAGGTAGGGCAGTTCAACAATTTGGCAGTAGAAGCTCCTCCTACTTGAGCTTTTTCCTGCTCTTTGCGCTGTCTAATTAAGACAGATTTTTTGAGTTTTTTTGTTGCTTCCATTACCTATTATTTTTTCTTTTCTGCGTGGCCTCTGAATGTACGCGTAGGTGCAAACTCACCAAGCTTGTGACCAACCATATTTTCCGTTACATAGACAGGAATAAATTTATTCCCATTGTGCACTGCGAAGGTATGGCCCACAAAATCAGGTGAAATCATAGATCTACGAGACCAAGTTTTGATAACCGATTTTTTATTTGTTTCATTCATAGAAAGAACTTTTCTTTCTAAGTTGTGATCGATATAAGGACCTTTTTTAATTGAACGAGCCATTATTTTTTCCTTCTTTCAATGATGTAACGATTCGATGTTTTCTTTTTGTAGCGTGTTTTGTAACCTTTCGCTAACACACCCGTACGTGAGCGTGGGTGACCTCCAGATGAACGGCCTTCACCACCACCCATAGGGTGATCGACTGGGTTCATAGCTACACCACGAACGCGAGGACGACGACCTAACCAACGCTTACGACCTGCTTTACCTAATACCTCGTTTGAACGCTCGGCATTAGATACCGAACCGATCGTAGCAACACAAGTAGAAAGAATCATACGTGTCTCACCAGAAGGCAATTTGATAATTGCATATTTGCCGTCACGCGCAGATAGTTGTGCGTACGTACCAGCCGAACGAGCGATCGAACCGCCTTGACCTGGATTCAATTCAATGTTGTGGATGATTGAACCCAAAGGAATTTTTGCCAATGGCAATGTATTTCCAATTTCCGGGGCAACTGATTCACCTGCTACTACTGTCATGCCTACTGTTAAGCCAGCTGGAGCAATAATATAACGTTTCTCACCATCCGCGTAGTGCAACAAGGCAATACGTGCTGTACGATTTGGATCGTACTCGATAGTAGCTACATTTGCAGGGATATCTTTTTTATCGCGTTTGAAATCTATTAATCGGTATACTTTTTTATGTCCCCCACCGATATAACGCATAGTCATTTTACCGGATTGATTACGACCGCCTGATCTTTTGTTCGTTCCTACTGTTAACGACTTTTCAGGGACGTTAGTAGTCACATCAGAGTAGTCTGCACCAACTCTGAAACGTGTACCAGGGGTTACCGGTTTGAATCTTTTAACTGCCATTTCTTATTATAGTGTAGTGTAAAAGTCAATAGTATCGCCATCCTTCACTGTGATGACGGCTTTTTTGTACTTAGGAGCTCTTCCAGATACATTACCCGCTTTTGTAAAACGGCTTTTTGCTTTACCTGCTACTACCATCGTGTTTACACCGACAACAGTAACACCAAACATAGCCTCTACAGCTTCTTTGATCTGAATTTTGTTAGCTCTATGATCTACTTTGAAAGCATAACGGTTTTGTTTCTCCGTCCAGATGGAAGCTTTCTCAGTTAAGACTGGTTTTTTGATAATTTCCATAATTACTTAGCGAATGCCTCCTCCAAAGTTTTTACAGAATCTGCCGTCAACAATAGTTTCGTTGCGTTCAATACATCGTATGTATTCAACTCAGAAGCTACGATTACTTTTGCTTTCTTCAGGTTTCTGCTTGATAAATAAACATTGTTATTATATGCTGGCAATACCAATAAAGTCTTGTCATCAGCAATGTTCAACGCGTTTACTAAAGCCAAATAGTTTTTAGTTTTGATGGTATCGAAGTTCACTTCGTCCAACACCACTACGTTATTCTCTTGTGCTTTGTAGCTCAACGCTGATTTACGTGCCAATTGTTTCAATTTTTTGTTCAATTTGAAAGAATAGTCACGTGGTTGTGGACCGAATACACGACCACCACCATTAAACAATGGAGATTTGATAGAACCCGCACGGGCGCCACCAGTACCTTTTTGCTTGTGTAATTTACGCGTAGAACCAGCGATCTCATTACGTTGTTTTGATTTGTGTGTTCCCTGGCGTTGGTTCGCTAAGTACTGTTTCACATCCAAATAGATCGCATGGTCGCTAGGCTTAACACCGAATACCGACTCAGGAAGCTGCACCTTGGCACCTGTTTCTTTTCCTGATAAATTAAATACGTTAATTTCCATCTCTCTCTACTTGTCTACGATTACATAAGAACCTTTGGCTCCAGGAATGGAACCACTAACCACAATTAGGTTTTGCTCAGGGTAAACTTTCAATACCTGAAGGTTTTGAACTTTTACTCTCTCACCACCTGTACGACCCGCCATACGCATCCCTTTGAATACGCGTGAAGGCCATGATGAAGCTCCCAATGAACCTGGTGCACGTAGTCTGTTGTGCTGACCGTGAGTCGCACCACCTACACCACCAAAGCCATGACGCTTCATTACACCTTGAAAACCTTTACCTTTAGAAGTACCGACTACGTCGACAAACTCGCCTTCTGCAAATAAAGTTACATCAATAGTGTCTCCTAGTTGTTTCTCTTCCTCGAAGGTTTTGAATTCAACTAGTTTACGCTTAGGAGCCACTCCCGCTTTTGCGAAGTGTCCTTTTAGAGGAGCCGACGTATTCTTTTCCTTAGCATCATCATAGCCAAGTTGAATAGCAGAATAACCGTCCTTCTCTACCGTACGTATCTGCGTTACCACGCACGGCCCAGCCTCGATTACTGTACATGGGATATTCTTTCCCTCTGTACTGAACAGGCTGGTCATTCCTACTTTTTTACCAATAATTCCTGACATGTTATAAAATAAATTAATTAAACGTCCATCGAAGCAGTAGGGCTTCGCTCAAGACACACTTCTCCCATTTAGGGTTTGCAAAGGTATACATTTTGTTATAACTATCAAATAGTTAGTCTATTATTTTTTAAAAGTTATTTCATACACCTTATTTAATTCACTCACATATTAAAGAGCTGGTAAGACATATTTAGTTGATAAATGTAAAAAACGTTTTTACTCATGACATACTGTTGTCATTACATCAACCTATGTTTGTGACATAGATAATTATATATACACTATTAAAAATAACATCATGAGTACATCACTTATCTCTAAACACGATCTATTAAAGCATTGGCTAGGACATCGTAACTTGACCCGCCACGTATTGGAAAAGTTTCCAGAGGATCAATTATTCACTTTTAAGGTCGAAAAGATGCGTACTTTCGCTGACCTTGTCAAAGAATTATTAAGCTTGGCGGTACCGGGGCTACATGGTATCGTACATCAGGAGATTACTCCGTATGATCATGATTTGCCTTACGACAGTAAGGAAGCCTTGTTGCAGGCCTGGGATGAAGCGACGCCTCAAATTGAAAAGTTATTTTTGCAGATTCCAGAAGAACGCTTTCATGAAGACTACAACTTATTTGGTCAATACAACTTCCCAATTCTTCACAACATATTGTATTTTATCGACAACGAAGTACATCACCGCGGACAGGGTTTTGTGTATTTAAGATTATTAGGCATTGAACCGCCTTTTTTCTGGGAACGCTAGTAATATGCAATTGAACTAAAGGATATGCTACCATGGTAATTAACTGGATTGCCATGGTAGTACATCACTTGATTGAAAGCACTAAGTGTCATTACCCAGCTTTTTCAAGCTGGCATTGCATAAATCGCGAATCCTGTCGCGAAGTTGTACGGGTTCTATAATCTGTGCGCTGTCGGCAAACATCATAAACCAACGGGCAAACCCTTCCTCCGGCACGGTGGTTTCAAAATGCATTTCTACTTCACTGCCGACGACTTGTTCACTTAGGTACCCATAATGCTGACGATCCCAGTGCAGGTAATGTGCTATCGTACGATCTACCCGAATAGTGATATACGTTTTCGCCACTTCCTCTTTCTGTTCCAGAAAATAAGCCAATTCTCGATGCTGCGTGGAAAATCCTTCATTAGTTAACCTGATGTACTGAATACGATCCAGACGAAATTGCCGATAATCCTGACGAAGCTGACAAAAGGCCATGACATACCAAAACCTTCCTTCTACAAATATGCCGACAGGCTCAATGGTTCGAGCATCTGCCGCGTCACTGCGAGGCTTTAAATAGGTTAGGTATACCGCTTTTCTAGACACGATGCTCTCTAATAATATACTTAGCCCTTCCGGTAGCGCCTGATTGAAGGTGTTCCTTTCCGCACGAATCAAAACTGACGGATAGGCATCCTGTAAATTCTCCTTCTCAGAAGATCGTAAAGAGGCCTTCATTTTGCTAATGGCAGAATGGAACTGCTCGCTCAAATGCTTGTCTGTATACTTAGCAACCAATTTTTCTGCCGCCAAAAAGCTCAACGCTTCTTCTCTTGTAAATGGAAGCATCGGTAGTCTATACTCGGATACAATGGCATATCCGGAGCCCGCTTCTCCATATATGGGTATTCCCGCACCGATAAGCGATTGTATATCTCGGTATATGGTACGTGTACTGACAGCATACTTGTCGGCAAGCGCAGCCGCTGTGACCAGCCGACTGGATTGGAGCTGGATAAAAATGGAGAGGATGCGATTAAAACGCTTTTTTATATCAGTAGACATACACAAACAAATATACAGCAATTGCTACAAGACCTAATAGCAGAAAATCGGTGTTATGACGTGTGTTAAATTTTGTTAAACGGTAATATGCTTTTCAAAATGGCACAGATGTTGAAGATGTACAAGTATTCATAATTTAGGTTAATAATTGGTTAGTTAGTGAAACACCTGAAGTTCCCCGCTTCAGGTGTTTCTTTTTTATGACTTTTAGCACCGCTTTGACCTAACAAACCTCCTACCCAATTCCTCAAACACTTTATATAAGCTCGAAGATCTATCCTACATAAAACAAGTAGCGGCGGCATCCTAGATGAATACCGCCGCTACTTGTTACTGTATTTTCCTATGCCTTTTTAGAACTGGCCTGTATTCAGCATTACTAAAGTGCATGCTTCTACGACCTCAATACCAGCAGCTGTCGCTTTTTCGCTCAGTTCCGGATTTTCCGTTCCTGGATTTAGAATCAATCGCTTCGGCTTGGTTTCAAGAATATAATCGTAATATACAGATTGGTTTCTAGGCCCTACATACAGTGTAATGGTATCGATATCTGTATGTATTTTTTCTGCGGGTTCAATGTCTACTCCTGCTACCGCTCCTTGTTTCAATCCAACGTTAACGATGGTATGCCCTTTGCGCGTCAGTTTATTCGCTACTAAGTATGAGTATCTTGCTGGGTTGGTGCTCGCGCCTAAGATCAATGTCTTTTTCATATCGTATCCGAGTTTATTTAGTTTACCAAATCGCCATTTGAATTGTAGGCGTTTTGTCTCAAAATAGGCATTTTCAGAATTTTATACAAGTCGTCTAACTGATTTAAACTTCCGTTTGCCATATTAGTTAACAAAACTATGGTGATATCGTTTTTAAGGTCGCGCACATAAAGGCTTTTAAAGCCATGCCACCACCCAGTGTGGTACACAATTGGATTATCTGCCGGATTGAAAGTACGCCAGCCGTAGCCATAGCTAAATAGACTACGACGTGCATCGCTACGCGCTACATAACTGGAATCTTGGGTTTCTTGCTTTAGCAAGCGACCATCGCGCAATGCACGATCAAATAAAAACAAGTCTTGCACCGTACTGTACGCCCCTTTATCCCCTACTGGGCCATCCAAATAATTTTGCACAACGGATCTTCTCCAGGTCTTGTCGTGCCCGATAACATCGGTAGGGATTTTTTCATAAACCGCGCGAGAAAGAATGGCTGTGTTTTTCATTCCGGCAGGCTTGAACACATGTTCTTTCATATAGACTGCAAAATCTTGTCCAGTGACCTTTTCTACAATAGAGGCCAAAACCATGAAATTAGAATTATTATAATGGAAGCGCCCATCTGGTGCCCCGTAGCGATTAGGCTTGTGCTCGGCCAGCAAAGCCATGGCATCCATATTGCTCATACCTTTTTTACGATCCTTCCAATGGTCTTCGGAAAAGTATACGTAGTTGGGCAAGCCAGACCGGTGAGACAACAATTGTTGAATGGTAACGCCGGGAAATGGAAATTCTGGAAAAAACTCCGTTACTGTCTGATCGAGGCGAAGCTTGCCGGCTTCTACCAACTGCATCACGCCGACACCTGTTAATGGCTTGGAAACGGATGCTAGCTCAAACTTCGAGTTTACATTCAAACTGTCTTTCAGCAAATAGTTTGCCCAGCCGAAGGCATTCTGATAAATGATTTTCCCTTTCTTTGCCACTAACACATTCCCGTTGAATCCCTTCCTGTGGAGATTACGCATAAACTGATCAATTTCAGGATCGGCATTTGCCGGATCATATACTAACGCAATACTGTCGAGGTTAGCTTGCTGTTGCTCCGCTTGCGCCTGCTTTTCTTCGGAAGATGCGCAGGAAACACAAATTAATACACTAAATAAGAAATAGGATAATATAAACTTCACGCTACTGTGTTTGCTAAAAAAATCGAGGTAATAAAAAAGCCACTTCTATTGAAGTGGCCTTAAATATAAGAAATCGGGTTACGCCAACAAACGAATTGGCGATTCGATCAAACTTTTTACAGTCTGTAAGAATGCAGCGCCGGTTGCGCCGTCTACTACTCGGTGGTCACAGCCCAATGTCACTTTCATCACATTGCCTGGCACTACTGCGCCATTCTTGACGACAGGGACTTGCTGTATCGCGCCTACGGATAGGATCGCGCCATCAGGTGAGTTGATAATAGATGTAAATTCATCAATACCAAACATTCCTAAGTTAGATACGGTGAAGGTAGAACCCTCCCAATCCGAAGGCTGTAGTTTTTTCGCTTTTGCTTTACCGGCGAAATCTTTCACTTCTGCAGAAATGTGTGACAAGGACTTGCCATCCGCAAAACGTACCACTGGTACTAAAAGACCATCTTCAACCGCAATCGCTACACCAATATTCGTGTGCTCATTGTATCTCACTTTGTCTCCTTGCCAAGAAGAGTTCACCGCTGGGTGTTTTTTCAAGGCTACAGCTACCGCTTTGATTACGATATCGTTGAAAGATACTTTCACTGGAGCTACCTCGTTGATTTGAGCACGAGCTGCCATTGCATTGTCCATATCCAAACTAATCGTTAGGTAGAAATGTGGTGCAGTGAATAATGATTCTGCCAATCTGCGTGCGATAGTTTTGCGCATTTGATTGACAGGTTTCTCTGTATAACGCTCTTCTCCGATGTATTGAGGAATACTGATCGTTGTTTTTTCTGAAGATGCCGCTGGCGCCGAAGCTTCTTTAGCAGGAGCAGACTCTTTCGCCGAAGGCGTGAAATCTTCTACGTCTTTCTTCACGATGCGGCCGCCTTCTGCAGATCCTTTCACCTGAGCCAGATCAATACCTTTATCTTTTGCAATTTTGCGGGCCAAAGGAGAGGCTTTCACACGAGCGTCATCAGATGAAGACGCGCTTTCCGAGCCTTCTTCTTTTGCAGTAGTATCGTCTTTCTTTTCTGTTGGCTTATCTTCTTTCTTGCTGTCCGAAGAAGCAGCTTTTGATCCAGAAGATTTCTTGTTTAACAACGGCTTGATGTCTGTTCCTTCAGGTCCTACGATCGCAATAATCTCATTCACCTGCGCTGCATCACCTGCCTCTACACCGATGTACAATAAAGTACCGTCTGCATAGGCAGTAACTTCCATTGTTGCTTTATCGGTCTCTACGTCTGCAATGGCGTCATCAGATTTGATGGCATCACCTACTTTGAAATTCCATTGCGCGATAACACCTTCTTTCATGGTATCACTCAACAAAGGCATAGTTACTACGGTTACACCAAGGTCTTCTGCCGTAACATCATCACCTGCTGTATCGCCTTCTTCTTCCGTATCCTGTTCTTCCGTATCTTCTTGTTTATCGGATGATTCGGATTTTTTTTCTTCCTTATCGTCGGATTTCTCTTCCGATTTGCTTTCAGTCGAAGCAGAACCACCGTCTTTCAACAAGGCTTCATAATCTTCTCCTTCTTCACCAAGAACAGCAATAACAGCATCGATTGCTACTGCTTCGCCTTCTTTGGGGCCAATATAAAGGAGGGTACCTTCTTGGTAGGACTCGAAGTCCATGGTTGCTTTATCGGTCTCGACCTCTGCGATCAAATCGCCAGAGTTTACTTTGTCGCCCACTTTTTTGTGCCATTTTGCGATAACCCCTTCGGTCATGGTATCGCTCATTTTGGGCATTTTTACTACTTCAGCCATTTGGTAGGATTCTAATCTATTTAGTTAAAGTAATTATCTTATTTATTAATCCATTATGAATGGATAGTCTTCCTGTACGTAGACATCCTTGTAGATTTCAGATGCATCTGGGTATTCAGATTCTTCTGCAAATTTTACGGACTGCTCTACTTCTTTCTTTACACCATCTTCTATTTCTTTAAACCACGCTTCGTCGGCGTATTTGTTTTCCAAAATAGCATGCTTTACCGTCATCAATGGATCTCTTCCTTTGTACTCTTCCAATTCATCTTTTGTACGGTACTTAGCTGGGTCAGACATAGAGTGTCCTTTGTAACGGTACGTACGGATCTCCAAGAAAGTTGGGCCTTCTCCAGCACGTGCGCGTTGTACCGCTTCGTCCATAGCATTGTGTACAGCCACTACATCCATTCCATCTACTGGAGCACTTGGCATATCGAAGCCTAATCCCATTTTGTAGATATCTAGCATGTTCGTGGTACGCTGTACGGAAGTTCCCATTGCATAGCCGTTATTTTCACAGACGAATACTACTGGTAGTTTCCATAGCATTGCCATGTTTAAAGTTTCGTTGAATGCGCCTTGACGAACGGCACCATCACCCATGTAACAAATGTTTACATTATTTGTGCCTAAGTATTTTTCCGCGAATGCGATACCTGCACCTAATGGAATTTGTCCACCAACGATACCATGGCCACCCATGAATTTGTGTTCCTTAGAAAAGAAGTGCATGGATCCGCCTTTACCTTTTGAACAGCCTGTTGCTTTACCAAAAAGCTCTGCCATACAGGCATCGGCTGATATCCCTTTAGCCAAAGCGTGTGCGTGATCACGATAAGCCGTAATCATAGAATCTTCCGGATTGATTACCGACATAGTACCCGCAACTACCGCTTCCTGACCAATGTACAAGTGACAAAAACCACGAATTTTCTGCTGTCCATATAGCTGGCCTGCTTTCTCTTCAAATTTACGCATGAGCAGCATGGATTTATACCACTCTAGATAAGTTTCTTTCGTTATAGGTGTTGAACTCATTTCTAAGTATTGAATTTCTTATTATTCTGACTACAAATCTAATAATTAATCATGACATATGTGCCATGGCTTGTGCCGATCGGACGATATTATCCCAGAGATATCGAAGATCGTATTTTTTCGATGGCAGCAACCTCATCGAGGATCACTTGCTCACCCGTATGCATATCTTTGACGGCGATGGTATTTGTCTTCACCTCTTCTTCTCCCACTAGCCAGACAAAAGGAATTCCTTTGCCATTGGCATAGCTCATTTGTTTTTTGAGCTTGGATGGCTCGGGGTACATCTCTGCAGCGATTCCCTGAGCGCGCAAACGGTGTACAAGAGGTAAGGTATGCATCTCTAAATTTTTTTCGAAGTTACTGATAAGTACCTGTGTGGATGCCGCCGATTTTTCAGGAAACAAGCCCAATTCTTCCAGCACGTCGTAGATACGATCTGCACCAAATGATACACCTACACCTGTTAGGTTTTTTAAACCAAACATTCCCGTCAGGTCATCATAGCGCCCGCCTCCGCCAATACTGCCCATTTGCACTTCATTGGTTTTTACCTCAAAGATACAGCCCGTGTAGTAGTTGAGCCCACGTGCTAGCGTAATATCCACTTCTACAGACCGAGCAAGCACCTCACCTGTGGTATCCAAGGCACTGATGTACGCAAAAACTTCTTCGAGTTCTGTCACTCCATCCAAACCTACAGCCGAAGAAGCCAATACCGTCTTCAAGGCGTCCAGCTTTTCTACATTGGTACCGGCCAACAAAATGATAGGCTCCAACACGGTCAGATCGTGATCTGTAAAACCGCGGTCCAATAGCTCTTTATTGACACCTTCCAGTCCAATTTTATCCAACTTATCGATCGCTACGGTCATATCCACAATCAGTTCCGGTTTGCCAATGACTTCGGCGATACCAGAAAGGATTTTTCGGTTGTTGATTTTAATCGTAAAATCAGACAAACCCAGTGCACGAAGTGCTTCATGATAGATAAGCACGAATTCTGCTTCATTGAGCAAAGACGGGGAACCCACCACGTCCACATCGCATTGATAAAACTCACGGTACCTACCACGCTGTGGTCGGTCTGCACGCCACACTGGCTGGATTTGAAATCTTTTGAAAGGTAGCGTGATATCATTTTGATGCATCACGACATAACGCGCAAAGGGTACCGTAAGGTCGTAGCGCAATGCCTTTTCGGAAATTTGCGGAATGAGTTTGAGTGAATTTTTCTCGGATAGTAGCACCTCGGATGCTTTGGCCAAATAATCTCCCGAGTTCAATATTTTAAAAATCAACCGATCGCCTTCTTCACCATACTTACCGGTTAAGGTTGTTAAGTTCTCAAAAGAAGGAGTTTGGATCTCATTGTACCCATACTTGCGGAAGATAGCGCGTAGCGTATCGAAGATATGATTACGTTTCTCCATCTCAGCAGGAGAAAAGTCGCGCGTACCCTTTGCCAGGGTAGGTTTTACTTGTGCCATGGGGCAAAGGTAATAGAAGAAAATGATATGTAAAAAGGTTTAGGCACCCAAGATGGTCGCTTTATACTACATCCAGAATCTTAAGATGTTCGCAAGCCTTTTCCGCGGCTAATTTTTCCGCACTTTTTTTGTTAAAATCGCGACCAATTCCACATTCTTCTCCATCCACCATCACGCGTACCGAGAATAGTTTGGTTGTTTCACCAGCAGGATTTGCTGTAGGTTCAAATGCGACTTCCTTATTATTATGTTGACACCATTCGATCAAGCGACTTTTAAAATTAGTCTCCGTCATTTCCAATGTGTGAATATCCACATGCGCCTTCACAATTCGCTCCAATAAAAATTCACGGGTAAAAACATAACCTTTATCTAGATAGACAGCACCGATCAGGGCTTCAAAAGCATCTCCAAGTAGAGAACCCTGTTTGGCGGAAAAATGAATTAGACGTTTATCGTATTCTATCAGTTCGTTCAGCCCTAACTTGCGAGACAGCTGATTTAAATTCGCTCGAGATACAATTTTAGAACGCATCTCGGTAAGAAATCCCTCCCCTTTGTAAGGATACAATTTAAACAACAGCTCTGCTATTACAGAACCTAATACGGCATCTCCCAAGAATTCCAACCTTTCGTTGCTATTCTTCACCCCTTCTTTGATAGCTATCGCGACCGACTTGTGCCGGAACGCCATCTGATAGAGTTTGATATTACCGGGTACAAATCCCAGTATATTCTTCAACTTCTTGTAATATTTCCGTTTGGGAGAGAGGTATAATTTATAAACGTTGAGCGCCATGCACGATCCTTAAAAGAAATAGGTAGTCTCTTTACGAAGACTACCTACCCAATTCTTTATTACTTGTATAATACAATAACCATTACGCTTTATACTTTTTGACAATTACGGTCGCATTGTGACCGCCGAAGCCAAATGTATTACTGAGTGCGGCATTCACCACACGCTTCTGCGCTTTGTTGAAAGTAAAATTCAATTTACTGTCGATCTGCGGATCGTCTGTAAAGTGATTGATAGTCGGTGGGACAATATCATTCTTTACAGCCAGGATAGAAGCAATTGTCTCTACCGCACCTGCAGCACCGAGCAAATGACCTGTCATTGACTTCGTCGAACTGATGTTCAAGTTATACGCATGTTCACCGAACAGGTCTACAATCGCTTTCGTTTCGCTGATATCACCTACCGGTGTAGAAGTACCATGTACGTTGATATAATCAATATCCGAAAATTCCATCTGTGCGTCTTCTACCGCCATAGTCATGGCCAATTTAGCGCCTAGTCCTTCTGGATGAGAAGCGGTAATATGGTATGCATCGGCACTCATGCCGCCACCTACTACTTCCGCATAGATCTTGGCTCCACGAGCCAAAGCGTGCTCTAAGCTTTCTAAAATGATTGCTCCAGAACCCTCTCCTGACACAAAGCCATCACGATCTTTATCGAACGGGCGTGAAGCCGTTGAAGGATCATCGTTGCGTGTGGATAAAGCATGCATGGCGTTAAAACCACCGATACCCGCTTCGTTCACAGTCGCCTCCGAACCACCTGTAATAATCACATCCGCTCTACCCATTCGAATATACGTAAACGCGTCAATTAGGGCATTCGTTGATGAAGCACAAGCGGAAACCGCAGAGAAATTAGGACCCCGCAAGCCGTACCGCATAGAGATATGACCAGGCGCGATATCTACCAACATCTTTGGAATAAAGAAGGGATTGAATCGCGGTGTACCATCTCCTTTGGAATAGTTAACTACTTCTTCCGTGAAAGTTGTAAGTCCGCCTATACCTGATCCCCAGATTACGCCAATTCGATTTCTGTTTAAATTTTCAAAATCAAGATTTGCATCTTTGACCGCTTCATCCGTAGAAGCAATAGCATATTGCACAAACGGATCTACTTTACGTGCCTCTTTCCGATCCATAAATTCATGCGGATCGAAGCCCTTTACTTCACAAGCAAACTGGGTCTTGAACTTTGATGCATCGAAATGCGTAATAGGAGCAGCGCCACTTACACCATTTATCAAACCATCCCAGTACTCTGAGACGGTATTGCCAATAGGTGTAAGTGCGCCTAATCCTGTAACAACTACTCTTTTAAGCTCCATTAATTATGCTTGGCCTAATACAAATGTTAGTTAACGTTTTTCTCTAAATAAGTGATAGCTTGACCAACTGTACTGATGTTTTCTGCTTGATCGTCTGGAATAGCAACGTTGAATTCTTTTTCAAATTCCATGATCAACTCAACAGTGTCAAGTGAGTCTGCACCTAAATCGTTAGTGAAAGAAGCTTCAGGTGTAACTTCATTTTCATCAACACCTAATTTTTCAACGATAATAGCTTTTACTCTTGATGCGATATCTGACATGATTCTCTAATTTAATTGTTTAATAAATCTGTGCAAAGAAAAATAAATTTACTCAAAAATCAAACTGCGATTTTGAGAAATACAAATAAAGAACAAATCAGCTGCGCTGTTGTTTTGCAGAAGTACCTTTCACAGACTATATACAACCAATATTAGGCATTATTACACGACTTCGCAACTTTAAATTGCCTAAACAATCAAATAATATAAATTTAAACCTACATCACGAAAGGGGTTCTATCCGAAAACACTAACTTTGCCTCTGCAACAACAGCCGATCGCGTGTGAGTAAAATTACTTTTAAGCTGGAAACAGATTTTGATCTCGAGTTGGATTTTGTGCTGATAGGCATTAGTTCCTCTCTTCGGGATTATCGCCTTTGCCATTTTGTAAATAAACACACCAACCTACAGCTTACCCACGGAAAAGAAGACTACATTGATCATAAGGGTATCCCAAAAGATAAGTCTCGGAATGAAATGGACTACCACATTATCTATGAACAAAAGCGTGGCAAGGCGGCAACAACTCAACATTTCACGACTTTCCGGTATGTCAATGCTACGTACGATCACGAGTATTACTTGATCAGCAATCGTAGTGAAGAAGGTGGTCTGCTTATATCTGAGGCACCCAATTTTGACTACTTTATCCTGATTAAACACTTTATCGATCAAGACGATTTAAAAATATTAATCGAAAGCTTAAAGAGTGTCGCAGATATACTTCTAGCAAAAGAAATCGACCCAATAGTATTGAAATCCAAAGAAAATCTGATATTTTAGCGATTTATTAAAGTGTAATTGGTACACTTACATAGTGATTGGCAGAAAGGCATTTCCCTAATTACCACCACTATATTACAAGAATTGATTTAAAGAAACATAAATATAAAGTAAATGGAAAAGCTCAAAAAGCGGACCAAGATTGTTGCGACAATCGGCCCCGCTTCAGCCAATAAAGAAGTTTTGACTCGTTTGATTGCTAAGGGTGTCGATGTATGCCGTCTTAACTTTTCTCACGGTGCTCAAGAAGATCACCTGAAAGTAATCAAAACGATTAATGAGATAAATCAGGAAAATCCATACAATGTTGGCATCCTTGCGGATTTACAAGGTCCAAAAATCCGGATCGGAAAAATGAAAGAAGGTGGTGCTATCTTGGTGAATGGCAGCCGTGTAGAAATTACAACGCACGAGAAAATCGGCGACGAGAGCAGCATCTATATCACCTACCAAAATTTCCCTAACGATGTGAAGGAAAACGAGGTTATCTTGCTAGATGATGGTAAACTTCAACTTCGTGTCATCTCTACCAACCGTAAAGATACTGTTACCTGTACTGTAGTACATGGAGGCATATTGACTTCTCGTAAAGGCGTAAACCTTCCTAACACAAAAGTTTCTATTCCATCGCTTACCGAAGAAGATCTAGATAACTTGGATTTTGCTTTGGATCACGGTGCAGACTGGATCGCGATGTCGTTTGTCCGTTCGGCAGAAGATATCGTGCAGTGTAAAGAAATCATTGCTAAAAAAGGCTCTCAGGCAAAAATCATCGCTAAAATCGAGAAACCAGAGGCGATCGAGAATATCGATGCTATCATTGCAGAAACGGATGCGATTATGGTAGCACGTGGTGACTTGGGGGTTGAGCTTCCAATGGAGGAAGTACCCGGATTGCAAAAAATCATTGTACAAAAATGTCGCGACCTTTCTAAGCCAGTGATCATCGCTACCCAAATGTTGGAAACAATGACTACTACTCCACGTCCTACGCGTGCCGAGGTAAATGACGTGGCTAATTCTGTGTTGGATGGTGCAGATGCTGTGATGCTTAGTGGAGAAACTTCTGTGGGTGAATTTCCAGAGATCGTTATCGAGACCATGGCGAAAATCATTACACACGTAGAATCCACTTCTTACCCCTATTACAGCGAGAAAGAAAATGGCGAATCAGTAAACATCACCAAGGTAGCCGATGCGATCTGTAGTAGTTCTGTTTTCTTGGCTGAGAAGACAAATGCTTCTGCTATTGTAGCTATGACATCATCCGGATATACTGCACTAGAAATCGCAAGTTACCGCCCGAATGCAGATATTTATGTGTTTACTGGTAATAAAAAACTATTGACTATGCTAAGCTTGGTATGGGGTGTGCAGACATTTATCTACGATAAATTCGAAAGTACAGACGGTACCATTCAAGATGTAAATGAATTATTGAAGATGCACAAATTGGTGAACCCAGGCCAAATAGTGATTAACACAGCTTCTACACCATTGCACGCTAAAGGTAGAACGAATACGATTCGTGTTTCTGAAGTGCAGTAATCTGACACTTTAGCGTTTTAAAACCCTATATTTAGACAGTCACCAAGGTTCTCCTTGGTGACTGTCTTGGTTTAATGCCCATCGAGAAGCAGACAACCTATAGGGCAAAGGGCTGTTAAATTGTGTTAAAGTCCCTGTAGACCGCATTTGCCTAATTATTTTTGCACATATGAAGAAGAGAAGTATTACCTTAATTATCTGGTTTATGTCTATCGCGCTACTCGGTGTGATGGCCATGCAGTACTACTTCATTCGCCAATCCTATATTCAGAAATCTCAAATCTTTGACGAGAGCGTAAACGCCTCGCTATCAGTAGTGGCCAACAAAATAGAGCGCCATGAGGTATATGAATTCACTAGAAAACAAGCAAAATTAAATCAGGTAAAATTTGCTAAAGATCAAAAGCTTCAGCGGGAAAAAGAAGTTATTCTGGCAGAACAAATTGCCTTGCAAGATGAGATCAATAAGCTTAGGGTGAAAAACTTCGATGCGCGAGATCGCTATAGAAACGAAGAAGAAGACCTAAAAAGAAATTTTCCAAATGCGGCCTACGTCAGTAACGCATTCTTCGAAACGTATGTACGAAGGAAGGATTATCACCAACTGATTACTTTTTCTATTGAGAAAAGCTACGATATTCAAGACCCTACTTTACCCACTATATCTACGGTGGTAGGCGCCAGTAAACGTGTTTCCGAAATTTCTGCTCGAGATGACAGCACACGCTTCATCATTCCTATTGTGAATGATGCTACACTCCAAGTGCACTCATTTGCCTGGGCTACCTTGCCTCCTACCGAGGATAAATCTACTCTAATACGCTTACAAGAAGTAGAACAAGAACTGAAAAACCTGAATTTCAGAAAACTCTCTGTAGCCACTAACCTCTATGATACCGTAGCCATCTTAGGGGGTAAAGACAGTAAAGTTATCGAAGATATTACAGCGAGCATCGCTATGTCGAAGCGCCCGTTGAAAGAAAGGATTAATGCAGACTTGGCTATGAGTTATTTGGAGGAAGAATTACACATTCGCGGGATCGTGTCTCCTTTTTTGATGCAGATCAGACCCAACCCTAGTGCTGCGCTTATCATTCAGGCTGGTTCGCATTTAGAAGACCCGGTACGTTTGACAGATGCTATGGAATACAGCACTGCTTTGTTCCAAGGCGATCAAGGAAAATCTCCCGGTTTATTGTCTATATACTTCCCATACAAAGAGAGCCATATTGCCGGGAACATGAGTTTTATGGTGATTGCCGTGCTCGCTTTATTGTCGTTACTAGTTGGCTGCTTTGCCTACACACTCACGATCATTTTTAGGCAGAAGAAAATATCGGAGATGAAGACAGACTTCATCAACAACATGACGCACGAGTTCAAAACACCGGTGGCTACGATCATGATTGCGAGCGAATCGCTTCGAGACAAAGAAATTGCCTCCAACGAAAACCGGGTCAATAAGTTGGCTAATATCATCTATGATGAGAATATACGGTTAGGTTCACATATTGAGCGTGTATTGAACATAGCACGCCTTGAGAAAGAAAACCTGAATATCGAGCGTACTAAAGTACCTATTAACGCGCTTATGTCTGACGTGCTGGAAAGCATGCACCTGCAATTGGAGAAAGCTGGCGGAAACTTACAGGTGGACTTATCCGCTACGCACGATGTGGTGATTGGTGATGAGCTGCATCTTTCTAATGTGATGTTCAATTTACTAGACAATGCCATTAAATATAGCAAAGACACTCCGGACATAACCGTTCGTACCTACAGCACCAAAAACAGCATAACCTTATCCGTTGCAGATAAAGGAGTCGGGATGTCGAAGGATCATCAGGAAAAAATATTTGATCAATTTTACCGAATACCAACAGGGAATATTCACAATGTAAAAGGCTTCGGGTTGGGGCTAAGTTATGTCAATAACATCATCAAGATCCTCAATGGCAAGATCTCTGTAAAAAGCGAACGAGATAAAGGCACACAATTTGAGGTGACTTTACCACTCCACAGTACCGATAGCACAAGCAGAGCTTGATTATTAATATACATTAAAACAAATTTATGTCTCAAAAAATACTACTAGCAGAAGACGATCCCAATCTTGGCGATCTCTTGAAAGATTACCTCGAACTCAAGGGTAAATTTGATGTCGTACTGTGCAAGGATGGCATGGAAGCATTGGAAGCATTCCGCAAGGATGAATTTGATCTGTGCATTTTCGATGTTATGATGCCAAAAAAAGACGGCTTCTCTTTGGGGAAAGATGTGCGCAAAGTGGATCAAACAGTGCCAATTATCTTTGCCACAGCCAAAGGAATGATGGAAGACAAAACCCAAGCATTTGAATTGGGTGGTGATGACTATATTACGAAGCCGTTTCGTGTAGAAGAGCTGTTGTTGCGCATCAACGCCCTGCTTAAACGTTCGTCTCGCGATAAAGATGATGAAACACCAGACAAGTTTGAGATTGGTGGTTATTTCTTTGATTATACCAGTCAAGTGATCTCCTATAAGGGGCAGCAGCAGAAGTTATCTACTAAGGAGGCCGAACTGTTGCGTCTGCTTTGTCTCAAGAAGAATGATGTGTTGACGCGCGAAGAAGCGTTGGTGAAGATCTGGCATGACGACAACTATTTCACCGGTAGAAGCATGGATGTATTCCTGAGTAAGCTTCGGAAATATCTTAAAGAAGATCCGAATGTGGAAATCGTAAATGTGCATGGCAAAGGATACAAGCTTTTGGTCAGCTAGCTGATTATTTGCGTCCTCTTTTCTCTAGAAATTTGGATTTTATACTTTTGTTATCTAAGTTTGTGATGCTTATAGAGAAAGGCAGAGGGAATAGACCCGTTGAAGCCTTGGCAACCTGTCACTTGGACAAGGTGCTACATTCTACTCTTACCCTGTACGGGAACAATAAGAGAAAGATAAGCTGAAGTCACTGTTTCTGGTGCCATTCTCTAATAGCAAAGTATTACATCCGAAAAAAATTAGAGAAATAAAACTATGTTAACGACAAACAACTTAGGTTATCCAAGAGTAGGACCATTCCGCGAATTGAAAAAGGCGAATGAAGCTTACTGGGCTAAAAAAATCACCCAAGAGGAACTTCTAAATACAGCAAAAAGCATTCGTGAAGCTAACTGGAAATTACAACAGGAGAATGGCTTTACCTTAATCCCGTCCAATGATTTTTCCTTTTATGATCAAGTATTGGATTTATCCCTTACGATCGGAGCAGTGCCTGCGCGCTATCAATCGCTTTTAAATAAGATTGACGGAGAATACAGTTTAGATCTATATTTTGCGTTAGCAAGAGGTTTCCAGGCAGAAGGTGTTGATGTGACGGCCATGGAAATGACGAAATGGTTCGACACCAACTACCATTACATGGTTCCCGAATTCACCAAAAATCAGGAATTCAAATTAACTTCTGAAAAATTCTTAAAAGAATACAACGAGGCGAAGTCATTAGGCATTGAAACGAAGCCAGTATTAATTGGCCCCATCACCTACCTTTTATTAGGAAAAGAAAAAGAAGAGGGTTTTGATCGTATCGATCTAATCGAGCGTTTATTGCCAGTATACGAAGAGATCGTTTCCAAATTGGCGGCGGCTGGTGCACAATATATCCAAATTGATGAGCCGTACCTGGCGTTGGATATCGACGAAAAAGTAAAAGGTTTGTATAAAATGGTATTTGAGAAATTAAATGCCGCAGCGGGCGACACCAAACTGATCGCAACAACGTATTTTGAAGCGTTAAAAGATAATGAAGATTTGGCGTTGAACCTTCCAGTACACGCCTTACATATCGACTTGGTACGCGGTGAAGATCAATTGGATACCATCTTGGCAAAAGTTCCTGCTTCTCTAACTCTTTCATTAGGTGTGGTAGAAGGCCGTAATATTTGGAAAAATGATTACGAAAAATCATTAGGCAAAATCCAACAAGCAGTAGATACATTAGGGAAAGACCGTGTTTGGATAGCACCAGCGTCTTCTTTATTGCATGTACCATTTGACTTGGACAATGAGAAAAACGAAGAATCTCTTCCTGCCGAGGTTAAAAATTGGCTAGCATTCGCTAAGCAGAAATTAGCAGAAGTAAAAGACCTAGCTGTATTGGCTGACGGGGAGGTAGATGCAGAGACAGAAAAACGTTTCGAAAGCAACAAAGCGGCCGCAGAAAGCCGTCGTACTTCTCCATTGATCCACAAACCAGAGGTAAAAACACGTACCAGCAACATCACAGACGATGATGCAAAACGTACTTCCTTATTTGCAGATCGGAAATCAGCACAACAAGAAAAATTCAATCTTCCTGCTTTCGCAACCACGACAATCGGTTCATTCCCACAAACAAAAGACGTACGTAAATGGCGTGCTGATTTGAAAAAAGGAGCCATTTCTCAGGAAGAATACGATAAAGCTATTGCGGAAGAAACCGAAAACACCATTCGTCTTCAAGAACAATTAGACATCGACGTATTAGTACATGGTGAGTTCGAGCGTAACGACATGGTGGAATATTTCGGTGAGCAATTGGCGGGATATGCTTTCACGCAGTACGGCTGGGTACAATCTTATGGTTCACGCTGTGTGAAACCTCCAGTTATCTATGGTGATGTGTACCGCCCGCAAGATATGACAGTTCGTTGGTCTTCTTATGCACAATCCTTGACAGAGCGTCCGGTAAAAGGTATGTTAACAGGTCCGGTAACGATCTTGCAATGGTCATTCGTTCGTAACGATCAACCGCGCTCTACGACAACCTATCAAATCGCCTTAGCAATCTTAGATGAAGTGCAAGCTTTGGAAAAAGCAGGGATCAAAATTATCCAAATTGATGAGCCTGCTATTCGTGAGGGATTGCCTTTGCGTAAAGCAGATCAAAAAGATTACTTGAACTGGGCGGTACGTGCTTTCCGTGTTTCTTCATCCAACGTGGAAGATGATACACAGATCCACACACACATGTGTTACTCTGAATTCAATAATGTGATTGAAGATATCGCGGCAATGGATGCAGACGTAATTACGATCGAGACTTCCCGTTCTCAGATGAAGTTGTTAAACGCCTTTGCCGGTGATTTCAAATATCCGAATGATATCGGTCCAGGTGTTTATGACATCCATTCGCCTCGTGTGCCTAGCACAGAAGAAATGGTGGAGCTCTTGCGTAAAGCGAAAGCTGTAGTGCCTGCAGCACAATTGTGGGTAAATCCTGACTGTGGATTAAAAACACGTGCTTGGCCAGAAACCAAAGCAGCGTTGGAATCTATGGTAGAAGCTGCAAAGATTTTACGTGCAGAATAACGCACGGCTAATCAAAATATAAATAACCCCGAAACGTTTCCGTTTCGGGGTTATTTATTATACGCTTCTAAAAGTGCTCAATCTAATCGCTCTTCACAAACATTACGACGCGAATGTTGTTCGTATAGGTAAACAAAACTATTATGAAAAGATTTATACCTATGGCGTTACTATTCACGTTAGCCGCCAACCTTTTGACAAGTTGTCAAGTGATTGAAGGAATTTTCAAAGCAGGCGTGTGGGTTGGAGTAATCGCAGTAGTTGCGGTAGTCGCCTTAATTGTTTGGATTATCTCCAAAGTTGCCGGCGGAAAAAAATAACTATCTATTCAGTTAGATAGCCATATTTTAAAGTGTAATGGCCTTACCAATTGAATTGGTAAGGCCATTCTTAATATACAAATAGTTGCCGATATTAAGCTGTCTGCTCCTCTTTCTTGGTTAGCACAAACTTACGCACCACCCACTTCTCTATTTCCACAATCACAAAAACTGCAATACCTAAGTAAACCGGATATTGCCAAAATGATAAGGCAATAGGCTCGGTGTCAAAGATATTATTCATGAACGGCAGATAGGTAATTGCCGCTTGCAGGATAAATAAAATGATCGCAACGATGTAAATGGCTTTATTGGAGAAGAACTTGCTGTCGAACGCGGTACCGTGGATACTTCGACAATTAAACAAGTGAAATAGCTGAGAAATTACAATAGTTTGCATCGTAATCGTACGAATAGTACCGTTGTCTACGCCCTGTGCGGTAAGGTATTGCACGAGAAACAAGGTTCCGCCTCCGATTAACACAGATACGAATATAATACGCCAAATGAAGTAACCGCTTAGTAGGGGTTCTTTTTCTTTTCGCGGTGGCCTTTTCATAGTCCCATCTTCAATCTCTTCAAAGGCTAACGCCAAAGATACTGTCACAGATGTCACCATGTTTACCCACAGAATCTGCAGGGGAGTCAACGGCATAATATAACCAAACAGAATACTTGCCATAATCAACAAGCTTTCCGCCCCATTGGTCGGCAAGATGAAGAGAATGGTTTTTTTCAAGTTGTCATAAATACGCCTTCCCTCTTCTACTGCATCTACGATCGTACGGAAATTATCATCAGCTAATACCATTTCTGAGGCATCTTTGGTCACCTCGGTTCCTTTAATACCCATCGCAATCCCCACGTCTGCTTTCTTCAACGCAGGCGCATCGTTCACACCGTCGCCCGTCATTGCACAGATACGTCCTTCTGCTTGTAAAGCCTCTACCAAGCGCAATTTGTGTTCTGGGCTCGTACGGGCAAAGATATCGTACTCTTTTACCGCTTTACGCATTTCCTCGTCACTCATCTTTTCCAGATCGGCACCACGGCAAGCTTTTTCTCCATCACCAATACCCATTTCTTTGCCAATGGCTTTAGCGGTATCCACATGATCCCCAGTAATCATTTTTACGCGAATGCCTGCATCTGTACAGATTTTGATCGCTTCGATCGCTTCTTCGCGCGGCGGATCAATAATACCCGCTAAGCCAATCATTACTAGGCCATCTTCTAAATCGTCGTGATCGATCTTAGACCCACCCGATGACATCTTTTTGTAACCGGCAGCAATCAGCCTTTTACCCTGCTTGGCCAATTTGGTCACCTGTTCTTCCCAATAATCGGCATCCATATCCACCTCTTCGCCGTCTTTCCCCAGCTGCTTTGTTGCCAATTCAATGAGTCGATCCGGCGCACCTTTTACGTACATTATTTCCTCACCATCCTGTTCGATTAGGGTAGCCATATATTTATAATCTGAGTCGAATGGTATAGTAGATTCCCTTTTTGGTTTCTCTTTATCCAAGCCACTTTTTTTGTATACGGTTACCAAAGCCCCTTCAGTCGGATCACCTTT